>NZ_JBGUAW010000012.1 GCF_041821045.1 Thiohalorhabdus sp. Cl-TMA
CGAGGTCCTCAAGGCCTACTACGAGTCAAACCCCGACCGCTTTCGGAGGAAGCCACATAATCCCCCGAGTCCCGACAAATACCGTGGCTACACAGTGGACCCGTATAAGACCTTAACCTCGGAAGCCCTTAGCGAATGGGTGCTGCCGCGGAAGCTCTATAGGAGGGGTATGGGTAAGGTCTCGGCCGGTAGCCCGGATCTTCATAGGGTGCTGGAGCCCTGAACCGGAAGATCGAAGAATATAGGACGGGGGAGGACAGAAAAACTCAAATATGGGTAGGTGTGGAAAGAAATTTGGAATGCATAGCCAAACCATAAGATTGCACAGGTTTTAAATTTTGAAAAGATTTTGTTGTTATTATTATGGATTTGGGAATTTCAATAAAAAATATTGTCACACGACAAGGTGGATATTTATACAAGGTTGGCAATCTAAGAATAGGGAAAGTTTGATTTAATCTTTGTGTGCTCTTCCTTGTTTTTTTTAGCTGAGTAATGCCAACAGGCTGCTGGCTAGTGGTACGAAGAACCTTGCAGATTAATCGTAAACAAGCCATTCCGGTTTGAAAGAAACGGAGTCGTAAATATATTTGGAAAACCCGTTGTTTATACTTTTCTCTTTTACACTTATTACATCATCTATTTTGCGTTTTGAGCTTTGAGAAACCTTTTGGGGATGCATTGTGTGTAAGGGGCTAACCCCTAAAAAGTTGGAAATACGCTCATAACCCTCATTGGAAGAAACGCATTTTTCATATTGCAACATTATAACCTGGTTAGGAGATTTCAGGCTAAATTCGGACCATTTTGTATGGTATGAGTCCCATTCAAATAGATAGTCCTTGATTAAATACCCGAACTGTTCTTCATTTTCTACCCACCCCCATTTCAATGCCCAACGTTTAATGCTCTGAATCCAATTAACAGGGTCCTTGTAGATTATAAATGCCTTGGCGTTTTTTTTGCCTATTATTTTTTTATAATCATCAAAAGATTTTAATTTTATATCGTTCACGAAAGCAGGTTTCATTATAATTGAGTCTTTATTGTCCTGCACCCTGAAATGCTTGTGTTTAGGGTTAATTTTGCTATTGGGATTTTTGGAATTTATAAGATTGACACCGAACCCTGTTTCAAGAATAACTCTAAGCCAGTTGGTGCCGGAACGCTGTATACCGGCGTGGAGGACAGGGTCTAGTGCGACCTTTCGAAAGTAAAGTCGCGGATCCAATTGGGATCTTAAATAGTTTAGACTCTCGGAGATTTCCATAGGAATGCTCTTGATGTTATTCAAGAAGTATACGGGGAAATTTTCATTAGTTGCTTTATTTTTTCTTTGGGCGGTGGATATAAGTATCCGCCAACGGCTAATTGTAAGGTGCCATCTTAAAAGAGGGGTGACATTTATGAGAATGCGAATCATGCCAAGTATGAGGTATAAGCGTCCATCCATGGAACCTCATTTTAGGGCCAAAAACAGCAAAAATCCCCCTTGATTCGGCTGGGACACAGAATTGCAAATTACCCCGTCCCTCCATTCAGAAGTCCTGCGCATTTTGCTGCTCTTGGTACGGGGCTGGCCGGGTTCCTGTTCTTGAGCGCAAAAAGCCCCGGCCAGTGGGCCGGGGCTTCATGAGCACTTATTTTGAACCTATTCCAGCCTCCATCGGGTTTTGAGGCCGCTTTCCCTGGTTCTCGAAAGGCCGGCGGGATCTTGCCTTTCGTAAGTCCTTGTGCTGGTGGGCGGAGCTGGGATCGAACCAGCGACCCCTGCCGTGTGAAGGCAGTGCTCTCCCGCTGAGCTATCCGCCCGTCAACCAAGGCTTATATTCTAACCATGTTAGGATCGGGGAATCAACCCTTCGGACAGAGGAAAACGGTTTGGACGCGCGAAGCCAGCGGATCTATCTGGAGGCCCTGGGCATACCGCTTTACCGGCGCCGTGGCGGGGCGTCCGCGATGGTGGAAGGTAGCGGTGGCTCTGCTGCCAGGGCGGACTTCATTCCGGAAGCCGATGCGGAGGAGGCTCCCCTTCCCGGAGAGCGACCGGATACCCTGGAGTCCCTCCGCGATGAAGTGGCGGATTGCGTGTCCTGTCCGCTCCATCAGACGCGGACCCAGACCGTTTTCGGGGTCGGGGATCCCGAGGCCCGTATCATGTTCGTCGGCGAGGCCCCAGGGGCCGAGGAGGACCGCCGGGGAGAGCCTTTCGTCGGGCGGGCCGGGCAGCTCCTGGACGCCATGCTGGCCGCCATCGGCCTGGATCGGAAGGGAGGCGGGGTCTTTATCGCCAACGTGCTGAAATGCCGGCCCCCGAACAATCGGGATCCGAAGCCGGAAGAGGTGGCGCAATGCGAAGGATATCTTCGTCGCCAGATCGAGGTGATCCAGCCCCGGGTCCTGGTGGCCCTGGGCCGGGTCGCGGCCCAGCAGCTGCTCCAGACCCAGCAGCCACTGGCCCGGCTGCGCGGGGCCGAGCACCGTTTTCATGAAACCCCGGTACTGGTCACCTACCACCCCGCCTATCTCCTGCGTAATCCCGCAGACAAGGCGAAAGCCTGGGCCGATCTGAAGGTCATTCGGGAGCGCGGTAGTGGAAGGCAGTAGAGGGCTAGCCCGAGCCTCCGGAAAAATGCAGCTTGGCTTGGGATATTCGACCATCCGCGAACAGGGTTTTCAGCGCTTCGAAGGCGGTGTCGAGCTACCGATCCTTCAGAGTAGCAATGCAAGGATGCGGGTGAGCGCCTTGTTCCTGTTCCGGTCCCCCGAGGGCGGCTTGTGCGGGAAGAGCGTTTAGGCCGAAATCCGCTGCCAGATAGCCGAGCAGGGTGCTTCCCAGGCGAACGGGCTGCATCATGGTCACATAAGGAGTAAACGTGTCGCGGTCCAAATAGACGGGAGATAGTGCGGGGCCAATGCTCGGTAGCGGACCTTCCCAGAAAGCGCGCCGGGTGAGGTTCTGTCCACGGAAATCCGGGAGAGATTCCCGTGGCGGGACATTGGCGGAGCGCCGGATTCCGCCGGTATCCAGCGCATAGAGCAGCCGGCACCTTGGAATGCGCTCCAGGTGCTCGGCCAGGAGCTGGTCCACGGAGGCGGGGTCCTCCCAGACAGGAGCGCACACCGTGCCCAACCGTTGGATGGGCCCCGAGATTGCCGCCTGCAAGCGCAGGCGCTGGACGGGCCGAAGGTGAACGGTGGTCATGCTGGCTGATCCGGTTTGTGGTGCGTTACGAGCCATTCATAGCAAGGCTCGTGCCAGCGGATGACCGGTTTTTGGGGGGATATGGGGGCACCGGACGCACCGGAGCGGTGCAAAACGGTGATAGGTGCTCGCGGATGGTGCGTCGTGGTGGCCCTAGCCTACCCAGCCCCGCTGGGTGTCGTCTGGATAGACCCGGACCACGGTGATGGTCTGACTGCGGGTCTTCACCACCTCCATGGGATGGCCGCCGACCTTCAGGCTGGTGTTGTCGTTGGGGATGCTCTCGAGCTCCTCGATGATCAGGCCCGCCAGGGTGCGGGGCCCGCCCGTGGTAAGGTCCCAGCCCAGCTGGCGGTTCAGGTCCCGGACCTCGATCTGGGCATCCACCAGCAGGCTCCCGTCCTTCTGGGGGCGGATGCCGCGCATGGGAAGGTCGTGCTCATCCTGGATCTCCCCGACGATCTCCTCGAGGATGTCCTCCAGCGTGACCAGACCCACCACGTCTCCGTATTCGTCCACCACCAAGCCCATGTGCTGGCGGCGGCGCTGGAACTGGATGAGCTGCTCCTGCAGGGGGGTGGTGTCGGGAATGAAGTAGGGCTCGCGCACCAGGGCGGAAATGGTTTCCCGCGAGGGCTCGCCGGTTTCCATGTCCTCCAGCTTCAGCAGGTCCTTACCGTGAATGACCCCCACGATATGGTCCGGATCCCGGCGGTAGACGGGGAACCGGGTGTGTGGAGAGGCGCGGAATTGGGCCAGGATGTCCCCCCAGTCCGCATCGATGTTGATGATGGTCATCTCGGTGCGGGGGACCATGACGTCCGCCACCGTCACCCGCGACAGCTCGAATATGTTGAGCAGCATCCGCTGGCGGCGCGCGGGTAGCAGGGCGCTTTCCTCGACGATGACCGTGCGCAGCTCCTCCTCGCTGAGGCTGGTCCGAACCGGCCCCTGGGTGAGCCGGAGAGCTCGCAGGAGTGTGTTGGCTATGGCGTTGATGGCCACCACCAGGGGATAGAGCACCAGCAGAAGGGGTCGAAGAACCGGAGCGGCCACAAAAGCCAGGCGCTCCGGATAGGTGGCGGCCATGGTCTTGGGAGCGAGCTCGGAGAAGATCAGGACCACCACCGTGAGAATGATGGTGGAGAGGAAGAGCCCGGCCTCCCCCATTAGCCGCAGGGCGATGATGGAAGAGACACTCGCCGCGGCGATGTTGACGAAGTTGTTGCCCAGCAGAATCACGCCGATCAGGCGATCCGGACGCTCCAGCAGCTTGGAGGCGATACGGGCGCCCCGGTGCCCCTGATCCGCCCGATGGCGGAGGCGGTACTTGTTCAGGGCCATCATGGCCGTCTCGGAGCCCGAGAAAAATCCGGACAGGGCCAGCAGGATGCCCAGCAGTACGAAAAGGGTGCCCAGAGAGGTGTTCATGGACGGAGGGCGGCCTGTTTAGGCCCTGAGCTCGAGAATGAAGCGGACGCCGAAATAGGCGAGGATGAGCAGTCCGTAGCCGGAGAGGGTCCAGCGGACCGCCGTGCGGCCCCGCCATCCGTAGTGGTTGTGGCCCCAGAGGAGCAGTCCGAAGACCGCCCAGGCGATCAGGCTGAGCACGGTCTTGTGGTCGAAGGTGAAGGGCTGTCCGAAGATCTGCTCGGAGAAGACCGCGCCGCTCAAGACCACCAGGGTCAGCAGGCCGAAGCCGATGCGCAGCAGGTGGAAGAGCAGCCGCTCCATGGGCTGCATGGGGGGCAGTATGCGGCTCATGAGCCCCATGCGCTTGCGACGCAGGTGGCCCTCCTGGCAGCCGAGCAGCCCCGCCTGGACGGCGGCCATGGTTAGGGTGCCGTAGGCGAGCAGGGAGAGCACCAGGTGGCCGAGCAGCGCCGGCTGGTCCACCTCGATGCGAAGGGCGGTCCCGGTGGGCGCGAAGGCCTCCACCAGCAGCACGACGGCGGCCAGGGGAAACAGGATCAGGCCCAGGAGCTCCACCTTCAGAAACAGGATGGCCAGCAGGAACTGGAGCACCACCAGCCAGGTGAACAGGGACAGGGCATAGCTCAGATCCAGGTTCAGATGGTCGCCCGCCAGAACCTCCGCGGCAACGCCCACGGAATGGAGGACCAGGGCGCTACCGCCCAGCCAGAGGGCGGGTGCCAGGGAATGCTCGCCCCGTCTCCGGATGGTCGTCCACTCCTGCGCGGCCGCGCCGCCATACAGAAGCGCCGAAAGGATCTGCAGCCAGAAGATGACCGCTGTGCTCATGGGATTCGGTTACGCGATTTGGCCGGTGGCCGGTTCAGGGCGGCTTTGCCCGCAACCGGATCATTGGTTCCTGGATAGATCCACCGTAAAATACGACGGTTTACGCATGAACTCAAATACGGAAAACGGCCAAGACCATGTTTGAAAATCTTTCCGACCGGCTACAGGGCGTATTCAAGGACCTCAAGGGCCAGGGCAAGCTCACGGAGAATAATATCTCCGACGCCCTTCGGCAGGTGCGCATCGCCCTCCTGGAGGCGGATGTCTCATTGCCGGTGGCGAAGGCCTTCATCGATCGGGTCAGGGAGCGCGCGGTCGGTCAGGAGGTGCTCAACAGCCTCACGCCCGGACAGGCCGTGGTGGGTGTTGTCAAGGAGGAGCTGGAGCATCTGCTCGGCGACGAGAACGACAGCCTGAACCTCGCGGTTCGACCGCCGGCCGTTGTCCTCATGGCGGGACTGCAGGGCTCGGGCAAGACCACCACCGTGGCCAAGCTGGCCCGTTTCCTGCGCGAGCGGGAGAAGAAGAGCGTGGTCGTGACCAGCGCCGACATCTACCGGCCGGCCGCCATCGACCAGCTGGAAACCCTCTCCGGTGAGGTGGGGGCCGCCTTCGTTCCCAGCCAGAGTACCGAGGATCCGAAGGTCATCGCCGAGCGGGCTTTGGAAGAGGCGCGTATCCGCAGCGCCGACGTCGTGATCGTGGATACGGCGGGCCGGCTCCATATCGATGAGGACCTCATGGAGGAGATCCAGGGCCTGCAGCAGACCCTGGAGCCCGCCGAGACCCTTCTCGTGGCCGATGCCATGACCGGTCAGGACGCCGTGCAGACCGCCGAGGCCTTCAATGACGCCCTGGACCTTACCGGTGTGGTGCTGACCAAGACCGACGGCGACGCCCGCGGCGGCGCGGCGCTGTCCATCCGACACGTTACGGGCAAGCCCATCAAGTTCCTGGGTGTGGGCGAGAAGACCGAGGCCCTGGAGCCGTTTCACCCGGACCGTCTGGCCTCCCGGATCCTCGGCATGGGCGACGTGCTTTCCCTGGTGGAGGAAGCGCAGCGGACGGCCGACCAGGACCAGGCGGAAAAGCTCGAGAAGCAGCTGAAATCGGGCAAGGGCATGAGCCTCGCCGACTTCCAGGATCAGCTCCAGCAGATCAAGCGCATGGGTGGTCTGGGCAGCATCCTGGACAAGCTGCCCGGCGGAGAGAAGCTGGCCGGGGGCATGGCCGGGTTCGACGAGAGCCAGATCACCCGCATGGACGCCATCATCAATTCCATGACCCCCTGGGAGCGCCGCCATTCCGACGCCATCAAGGCGAGCCGGAAGCGCCGCATCGCCAGCGGGAGCGGCACCTCCGTACAGGAGGTGAACCGCCTGCTCAAGCAGTTCGCGCAGATGCAGAAGGCCATGAAGCAGATGAAGAAGAAGGGCGGAATGAAGAAGATGATGGCCCAGATGGGCGGCAAAATGGGCGATCAGGACTTTCCGTTCTAGCCAAAATCCGGTATATTTCCGCGTTTTCACAAGGTCCGAAGCAGTTCCTCAGGAGTCGAGACTCTATGGTCACTATCCGTTTTGCCCGCGGGGGCGCCAAGAAGCGGCCCTTCTACCAGATCGTTGTCACCGAGCATTCCAGCCCGCGCGATGGCGACTTCATCGAGAGGCTCGGCTACTATAACCCGACCTCCAAGTCCAAGGACTACAAGCTGGACGTGGAGCGGACCAAGGTGTGGCTGGACCAGGGCGCCCAGGTCTCCGGATCCGTGAAGGGACTGCTGCGCAAGGAAGGCCTGACCACCGCGTAGGCCGGTTATGGCGCAGTCCCGAACCCCCGCGCGGCGCCCGAATGCCGAAACGGAGTGGGTAACGGTCGGCCGCATCCATGGGCTGTACGGCGTCCATGGCGGTGTCCGCCTCTATTCATACCTGGACCGGCCGGGAGATCTTCTGCGGTTCGATTATCTCTGGCTGCTGCTCGGGGAAGGTCGAGATTGCCGGAAGATTTCCGAGCGCGAGGCCAAAGGGGCGCGGCTGGTGGCCCGGATCGAAGGAGTGGACGGCCGCGAGGCGGCCCGGGAGCTTCTGGGCACGCCCCTTCAGCTGCCCCGCGAAGCCCTGGGGGAAGAAGAGCCCGGGGAATATCTCTGGGTCGATCTCCTGGGGCTCGCCGTGGAAACGCTGGACGGGGCTCCGTTGGGCGAAGTGGACAGCCTGATCGAGACGGGAGCCAACGACGTGCTGGTGGTGGCGGGCTCCGACCGGGAGCGGCTGATTCCCTTCACGGAGGAGGCGGTGCCCGAGGTGGATCCGGCCCGGGGACTGATTCGGGTGGATTGGGACCCTGATTTCTAGCCCTGCGGAGCCACGGTGCATTTCCACGTCCTGACGCTGTTCCCCGGGCTGTTCGAGGCGGCCCTTTCCTACGGGGTCCTCGGGCGGGCCCGGGAGCAGGGCCGGCTCGGCTTCGACTTCACCGATATCCGGGATTTTTCCCGGGACCGGCACCGTACGGTGGATGACCGGCCCTTCGGTGGCGGGCCCGGCATGGTCATGCAGCCGCAAGTGGTTTCCGATGCCGTCGACCACGCCCGGGCCGGTATGCCGGAGGACGCGCCCGTCATTTACCTATCGCCGCAGGGGGCGTCCCTCGATCACCGGAAGGTGGCCGAGCTGGCGGAGCTTCCCGGCCTTACCCTGCTCTGTGGGCGATATGAGGGAATCGACGAGCGCGCCCTGGAAGGCCGGGTTGACCAGGAGCTTTCCGTGGGCGACTACGTGCTCTCGGGCGGCGAGTTCGCGGCGCTGGTGGTGATCGACGCCGTGGCCCGATTGCAGCCCGAGGTGCTGGGGGAGCCCGCCTCCGCGGAAGAGGACAGCTTCGTGGAGGGCCTGCTGGACTGCCCGCACTATACCCGTCCGCAGCGCTTTGAGGGACGGGAGGTCCCCGAGGTGCTGCTTTCGGGAGATCATGCCCGTATCCGGCAGTGGCGGCGACAGCAGGCCCTGGGCCGGACCTGGGAGCGCCGTCCGGACCTGCTGCGGGAGCGCGGGCTTACATCCCGGGAACGGGATCTGCTGACCGAGTACATACGGGAGAACGGCGGCGATGCGCTGCTCCTCCGGGAGCTTGCAGTCCGGGAAGACTGACCGGCGCCGGCTCTCCCACCCGAATCGTTTTGGCCCGAATCCAGGAAGGGAGCAAGGACCATGTCCGACATCATCCAAGAACTTGAGCGCGAGCAGATGAAGACCGATATCCCCGATTTCGGTCCCGGGGACACCGTCCGGGTGCACACCCGGGTCGTGGAAGGGAGCCGGGAGCGGGTGCAGGCCTTCGAGGGCGTGGTCCTGGCCTACCGCAAGCGCGGCCTCCATTCCGCCATCACCGTCCGCAAGGTTTCCTACGGCGAGCCCGTGGAGCGGGTATTCCCCCTGCACTCGCCGCGTATCGAGAAGATCGAGGTGCAGCGCCGCGGCCGTGTCCGGCAGGCCAAGCTGTACTACCTGCGCGAGCGCGAGGGCAAGGCGGCCCGCATCCCGGAAAAACGCACCGCGAAGTAAGCGAGCGGGGATGTGATGAGCCTGCACCCGAAACGGGAGCTAGCCGTTCTGCGAGGCAGCCCGGCGGGAATACGGCCAGGAAACGCGGAGGCGATCCCTCCGCGTTTTTTTGTGGCTGCGCTGTCGTTGTTGATACTCCTGATAGGGGGTCCGGGAAAGCTGGCCGAGGCCGCGGACCTGGAGGCGGCGGCCAGCCAGCTCGCCGCCGGTGCCGGAGGCTTGGCCCTGGACACCTTGTCCCGGGACCCCCCGGAGCCCGATACACAGACCTGGGAGCAATGGGCCCGTCTCCGGGTCCGGGCCCTGGAGCTACAGGGCCGTCGGCGGGAAGTGGTGGCGCTCGCCGGAGCGATTCCGGACGCGGCTTCGGAGGCATACCGGCAATGGGTAGGGCATCGGGCCGCCGAGGCGGAGCTGGATCTGGGCAGGCCTGCCGAAGCCCGGAAGCGCCTGGTGCGTCTGATCGCCGGCTACCCCGCGGCCGAGGCGCTTCGATCCTGGCTGCGCCTTGTTTACCGGAGCTATGCGGAGGCGGGGCACTGGCAGGACGCCATGCTGGCGGTTCGGCGGTATCGACGCGGCCGGGAAAAGGGTGCGTTCGAAGCTTCCGAGCAGGTGGAGCAGGCACGGATCTTCTTGCGGGGCGGCGCGAGGGAAACCGCCTTGAGCATTCTCGGCGAATCCGCGGAGAGTGCTGAAGCGCGTCAGCTCCGCATCCGCATCCTCGGGGAGCTGGGCCGGCGCCGGCAGGCTTACGAGGAGGCCCGGATCTGGGCGAAGGAGGCCCGAGGCGGCGAAGCCGCCCGGGCCTGGAGCGCCGTGGCCGGCATCGCCGCACGCAGGGGCGAGGAGCGGGCGCACCTCCAGGCGCTGGAAAAGGTCTTGGAGAGCGGCCGGGGCGTCGCGCATTCCCGGCCCGTCGAGCGAACCTGGGAGGCCTACCTGCAGCTCGGGGAATCGCTCGGCAACGAGGCGGGCCTCCTGGTGGGGGAGGACCGCAAATGGATAGAGCGCGCCCGCTCGGCGGGCGGGGTCGGAAGGCGGGCGCTCCTCGCCTCGGTATCCCTGCTGGGCCGGTCCCGGGAGGCCCGCAATCGGGCCCGGATCGGACTGGTGAAGGCCCTCGGGGCGGCCGGACTGGAACGCACGGCATTCCGGTTATTCCGGGAAGGACCCGCCTTCCAGGAAGAAGGGGCGCTGTCCCCCCTGCTGCGCGTGCATCTCGGTCGGTTGGCCCTTGCCGAGGAGCACTATGAACAGGCATTGGCCTGGATGGCCGGGATCGAGGCCCTTCCCGAGGGCGTCAAGGCGGCGCCATGGCGGTTGACCCGGGCGCGCCTCCGCATCAAGCTCGGCCGTTTCAAGGCGGGCACGGAGGACCTGCGGGCCATACTGGAGGATCCCGGCCCGCTTGAGGACGCCGGTTTCCGGGAGCATTTCCTGCAGGTGGTCTTCGACCTTCAGCAGGCGGACCACTCCCGGGCCGCCCTCGGCATATTCCGCGGCGTGTACGCGGCGGTGAAGGACCAGCAAGCCCGCCGGGAGCTGCTATTCTGGATGGGCGAGTGCCGCGAGGCGCTGGGGGACCATCGCGGGGCGGCGGCCCTGTTTCTGCGATCCGCCGCCCATCCCCCCGGCGGCATCGAGGACCGCTGGGGAAGGACGGCGCGATTCCAGGCCGCCCGCTCCCTGGAGCAGACCGACTACGCCCAGGATGCCCGGCATCTCTACCGCAAGCTTCTGGGTGCCGGCTCTGCCAGTCAGGATATGGCCGTCAGGCGGCGATTGAATCGTCTTGGGACGGGATCCATTGAACAAGCAGGAAAGCCCTGAGCGCGGGCTGATCATGCGCACGCCGGCCGGACCGCTGGCCATCCAGGGCGGACCGCGGGGGATAACCCGGGTTCGCTGGGCCTCCGACGGCATAGACGAGGACTTCCGGGAGCCGACAAGCCCGGCCCTGGAGCGTGCTCGGGCGGCCTTGCTGGCTTACTTCGCGGATCCGCGACAGCCACGCCTCGAAGTCCCCCTGGCCCCGTACCGGGCCACCTCTTTCCAGTGGCGGGTCTGGTGGGCAATGCGCCGGATCCCGCCCGGGAGCACCGTGACGTATGGGGAGCTCGCCCGCTGGCTCGGCAGCTCGCCCCGGGCGGTGGGCAACGCAGCGGGAGCCAATCCCTGGCCGCTGATCGTTCCGTGCCATAGGGTGGTGAGTCGCAATGGCCTTGGCGGGTACATGCGGGGCAGCGCCGGTGGAGAGGGGCTCCGGATCAAGCGGTGGCTCCTGGCATGGGAGGGATGGGAAGGGACCGGGGAGTATGGCTGAGCAGGACGGTCCGGCGTCGGAGCGGGGCTCGGAGCTTGTGGATAGGTTCCTGGACCGTCTGTGGCTGGAGGCCGGCCTCTCCGACAATACCCTGGCGGCGTATCGGCGGGACCTGCAGCGGTTCGGCGGGTGGCTGGGAGAGCAGGTGCCTCTGGATGACGTGGTCCGGGAGCAGGTGCTCGGCTTTCTGGCTGCCCAGATGCGCCGGGGCGCCAAGCCGCGCACCATCGCCCGCCAGCTGTCCACCTTGCGGCGATTCTTCCGGTTCCTCCTGGAGGAGGGCCGGTTGGCCGACGACCCCTGCCGGGAGGTGGAGGCCCCGCGCCTCGACGCCCGCCTTCCCGATACCCTGACGGAGTCAGAGGTGGAAGCCCTCCTGAACGCCCCCGATGCGGGGGATCCCCTGGGCATGCGGGACCGCACCATGCTGGAGGTGATGTACGCTACCGGCCTGCGGGTTTCGGAGCTGGTGGGGCTGCCGCTGGGCCAGTACCGGCAGGATGCCGGCTATGTGCTGGTGACGGGGAAGGGCGGAAAGCAGCGTCTGGTTCCCCTCGGGGAGGAGGCGCTGGGCTGGCTGGCCCGTTATCTGGAACATGCCCGGCCCGTGCTTTTGGAGGGAAGGGCCAGCGACCGGGTCTTCGTTTCCCGGCGCGGCAGTGGTCTGACCCGGCAGGCAGTCTGGTACCGCATCCGCAAGTACGCCGAGGAGCTGGGGATCGAAAAGCCGCTGTCCCCGCATACCCTTCGCCACTCCTTCGCGACGCACCTGCTGAACCACGGCATGGATCTGCGGTCTCTACAGATGTTGCTGGGCCACAGCGACCTGTCCACCACCCAGATCTACACGCATGTGGCCCGGGAGCGACTCAAGTCGCTCCATGCCAGTCACCACCCGCGCGGCTGAGCACAAAAAAGCCCCGGCGGCTGCCGGGGCGAAAAGCGCGGAATTTGGCGCTCCCAAGGGGACTCGAACCCCTGTTTTCGGCGTGAGAGGCCGACGTCCTAGACCACTAGACGATGGGAGCGTCGAAATCAAAACGAAAGTATAGTAGGAAACGTGAGGTGGTTCAAGCCTTTCCTGAATGCCGTAAGGGGAGGGCCGCTGAGATTTTACGTTTCCCCTTCGCTCGGCTACCCTTTTGACCATGACATATGTGCCCCATCCAGAAAATTCGGATGCGCCTATTGAGTCACGGATGACCCAGAGCTCTGCCGCCGATCCCCGGAGCGAGAACCATGAGGGCGGTGCCCGGATCATCTCGCGCCCGGAGCACGGAGTCTCCCGCCAGCAGATCTGCCCCAATGCGCTCAAGGTGCTCTACCGTTTGCACAGCCAGGGCTATGGCGCCTACTTGGTGGGCGGCAGCGTCCGGGATCTCCTCCTGGGCCGGGAGCCCAAGGATTTCGACATCGCCACCGACGCCCGCCCCGAGGAGGTGGCGGAAGTGTTCCGGAACTGTCGGCTAATCGGACGGCGCTTCCGGCTCGCCCATGTACACTTCAAGGGCGATATCGTCGAGGTGGCGACCTTCCGCGGTTCGGGAACCGACCCCGACGGCCAGGACAAGGTCCGGACCGAGGACGGCCTTATCCTCCGCGACAACGTCTACGGGACCCTGGAAGAGGATGTGTTCCGCCGCGATTTCACGGTGAACGCCCTCTACTACAACATCGCCGATTTCTCCGTGGTGGACTACGTGGGTGGCCTGGAGGATCTGCGTGCCGGTCGGATGCGCCTCATCGGGGATCCGGAGACGCGCTACTGCGAGGACCCGGTCCGCATGCTGCGGGCGGTGCGCTTCGCGGCCAAGCTTGGCTTCTTCATCGATGCCGGTACGGCCGCGCCCATCACCCAGCTGAGCCATCTGCTGGAGGACGTGCCGGCCGCGCGCCTGTTCGAGGAAGTCAACAAGCTCTTCCTCTCCGGGACCAGCGTTGCCGCCTACCAGCTCCTGCGCCGCTTCCGGCTCTTCGAGTGGGTCTTTCCGGAGACCGCCGCCCTCCTGGGAGAGGAAGAGAACAATTTCCCCCATACCTTCCTGACCCAGGTTTTCGAGGATACGGACCGGCGGGTCCGGGAAGACCTGCCGGTAACCCCCGCTTTTTTGTTCGCCGCTCTCCTTTGGCATCCGCTGGAACGGGAGCGGCGGCTGCTGGAGGAGGAGGAGGGGTATTCGCCGGAGGATGCCCTCCAGAAGGGTACCGGCCGGGTGCTACGGAGGCAGACCCGCCAGGTGGCCCTTCCCAAGCGGTTCGCCGAGGGCGTGCGGGAGATCTGGGCCCTTCAGGGGCGCCTGGAACGCTCCCGTGGCAAGCGGGCCCTGCGGCTGCTCGGCCATCCCCGCTTCCGGGCCGGCTTCGATTTTCTGGCTCTGCGCGGCCGCTCCGGCGAGGCCGATCCGGAGCTGGTGCAGTGGTGGAAGGACCTGCTCGACGCCCCTTCTTCCAAGCGGTCCAAACTGGTAGGTATCAAGGGCGGCGGCCAGGGCCGCAGCAACGACAAGCAATCCGCCTGAATTTCCCCGCCGGGGGAGTGCCGTGAACCGCCAAACTCCGGTAGCGGTGGTCACCAGTCACCCCAATGCCGACCTCGATGCCCTGGGCTCCATGGTAGCGGCCGGCCATTTGGTGTCCGGGGCGGTTCCGGTGCTCGCCCAGGGCGCCGAACCGGCGGCGAACTGGCTGCTGCGCCACCTGGGTGACCAGGCTCCGCGGGTCCTGGACGCACGGGAGGTGGATGCCCGCGCGGTGGAAACCCTGGTGGTGGTGGATACCCGGGACCTGACACACCTGGGGCCCTTCTCCGAAATCGCCCGGGATCCCCGGCGGCGCCTGCTGGTGTACGATCATCACGGCGATGGCGCGCTCCCGGAGCACGCCGAGCTGATCGCCTCGCGGACCGGCTCCAACACCGCCGGCATGGTGGCTGCGCTGATCCGGAACGGCGTGCGTCTGACCCCGGCGGAGGCCACCGTGCTGGCGGCCGGCGTCTATGAAGACACCGGGATGCTCACCTTCGCGGGGGTGACCGACACCGATTTCGAGGCCGCCCGCTGGCTCCTGGATCAGGGGGCCGATCTCTCCCTGGTGGGGCGGCTCCTTCGCCAGGACCTTTCTCCCGCTCAGATCCATCTCCTCGATCAGCTGCTCGAGGCCGCCGAGCCGGTCAGCGGGCTCCGGCACGCCGTTCTCCTGGGCGCCGTGGCGGATCCGGGGGCGGTCCAGGATGCCGCCAACGTGGTGCAGCGGCTCATGGACAGCGTCGAGGCCGAGGCCTTTTTCGCCCTCATTCAGCAGGGGGCGCGGGTATTCGTCATCGCCCGAGCCCATCCGGGTGGCCCGGATGTGGGCCAGATTCTCGGGGAGCTGGGGGGAGGCGGCCACGGCCATGCCGCATCCGCCTCCCTGCCGGGTGTGCCCCTGGCGGAGGTCCGGGAGCAACTGGTGGAGGTGCTGACCCGGTTCCATGGACACCCGCAGACCGTGGGGGCCCTTGCCACCCGGCAGGTGCATTCGCTCCAGGGAGACCGGACCGTGACCGAGGCAGCGGAGCGCCTCGGCCGCTACCCTCTGGCCCGGATGCCGGTGGTGGATGATAACGGGCGTCCGATGGGCTGGGTGGATCAGACCATGCTTGCCCGGGCCCGGGCACACGGACTGGGGGAACAGCCCCTGGCGGAATACGTGGCGCCCCTGCCGGCCCTCGATCCCGATGAATCGATCCATGCCGCCGAGGGATGGATCCTCGACCGCGATTATCCGCTGGTGGCCGTGGTGGAGGAGGGCCGATTGGCGGGGATCCTGACGCGCTCGGACCTGATCCGCAATTGGCGGGAGGAGAGTCCGGAGCTTCCCGATCCGCTTCCGGCCGGGGAGCATGCCGGCAGCCGGCGCAACCTTTCCGGCCGAATGCGGGAAATGCTGCCGCGGGATGCAGTGACCGCCCTGGAGCGCCTCGGCGGGCTGGCCGCGGAGGCGGGGGAGCGGGCCTTTCTGGTGGGCGGTCTGGTACGGGATATCATACTGCACCGGCGCAACACCGATGTGGATGTGGTGGTGGAAGGCGCCGCCATCGATCTGGGCAACCGGTTCGCCCGGGAATACGGCTGGCACCTGCACGCCCACCAGCGGTTCGGGACCGCCGTGCTCCTCGGCCCGGAAGGGGAGCGCATCGACCTGGCCACCTCGCGCATCGAGCATTACCCCTACCCCGCGGCGCTGCCGGAGGTGGAGGCTGGCTCCATCAAGGCGGATCTGTTCCGCCGGGATTTCACCATTAACGCGCTCGCCGTGGAATTGGACGGGACGCGGTTCGGCCGGCTCCTGGACCTGTTCGGGGGGCTACAGGACATCCGCCAGGGAACGATCCGCGTGCTGCACAGCCTCTCCTTCGTGGAGGATCCCACCCGCATCCTGCGGGCCGCCCGCTTCGAGGCGGAGCTGGCGTTCCAGATCGACGCCCAGAGCCTGCGGCTGATCCGCAATGCGGTGGACCTTGAGCTGCCGGCCCGTCTTTCCGGGCACCGGTTGTTCCGGGAGCTGCGCTATCTTCTCGAGGCGGGGGGCGCAGTTGAAGGGGTCCGGCGGCTGGCTGGGCTCGGCATGCTCCGCTTCGTCCATCCCGCGTTGGAGGCTGAACGCGATGGGGCGGTGGAACGGGTGGAAGCGGGCCGGGACGTGCTGGATTGGTACCGGTTGCTTTTCCGGGAGGAAGCCCCCGTGCGCTGGAAGGTATTGCTTACCCTCCTGCTCTGGAAGCTCCCGCCCGAGGAGCTCGGGGATGCCCTGACGGGGTTCGAGGTGCGGTCGCGGGATGCCCATCGGATAACGGGGGACCGCAGGCGTGCCGACCGTTTCGAGCAAGCGGTCATCGGCGGCGCGGTGCGCGGCGAGGATCCGGCGGGGGTCTTCGAGCACCTGGAGCGGATTTCCCTGGAAATCGTGCTGGCCTTGATGGCGGTTACCGGACACGCCGGCGTCCGGGAGGCCATCAGCCATTACATCCAGCATTTGCGGGGGATACGAGGTGCCTTGAGCGGATCGGACCTCATCGAGCTGGGGGTGCCCCAGGGGCCGGAAGTGGGGCGCTGGCTGGAGCGTCTCGTGCGGGCCCGGGTTCGCGGGGAAGTGAACAGCGCCGAAGAGGAGCGGGAATTGGTGGTACGCACGGAAGGGCCGGTAAATGAGTGAGATATTCGTGGGACTCGGCAGCAATCAGGGGGATTCCCGGACCATCCTGCAGCAGGGACTGGCGCGCCTGGCGGAGGTGGTGCCGGGGAAATTGGCCCGCGTGAGCGGACTTTACCGGACGGGGCCCGTGGGCTACACTCAGCAGCCGGATTTTCTCAACGCCGTGGCCCTGTTCCACGGGGAGCCGCTGCCCGAGCAATGGCTGCAGCGGCTTTTGGACGTTGAAGCCGAGCTCGGCCGCCGCCGGGACGGGCCGAGATGGGGTCCGCGCAGTCTGGACCTGGACCTGTTGGCGGTGGATGACCGAACCTTGGAAACCGCCCATCTACTCCTCCCCCATCCTCGACTTAGCGAGCGCCGTTTCGTTCTGGTCCCCTGGGCAGAGATCGCTCCCGATTTCCGGCTTCCGGACGGTGAGCGCATCCGCGACCTGGAGCGGGCCTGCCCCGACGAGGGGCGCGTGGAGCTGGTAGAAGGGTCCGAATGGGCCGCAATTAGCCCGGAGAATGATCAAGCATGAGTGCCCTCACCGTCGACAATCTGCACAAGAGCCGGGATGGTCAGGAGCCCCTGGCAGCGATCACGGCCTATGACTATACCTTTGCCCGTCTGGCCGACGAGGCCGGTGTGGACATCCTGCTGGTGGGGGATACCGTGGGGATGGTGGTGCAGGGGGAATCCACTACGCTGCCGGTCACGCTGGACCAGATGGTCTATCACACGCGCTGCGTGACCCGAGGGCGCTCCCGGGCCCTGGTGGTGGCGGACCTGCCGTTCCGGGCCTACAAATCCAGCCCCGCCCAGGCCCTCGATAGCGCGACCCGGCTGATGGCCGAGGGCGGCTGTGAAATGGTGAAGCTGGAGGGCGGGGCGCCCATGGTTGAAACGGTGGCCTTTCTTCAGGACCGGGATATCCCGGTCATGGGACATCTCGGCTTGACTCCGCAGTCCGTCCATCAGTTCGGCGGTTTTCGAGTCCAAGGACGCGAGCCCGAGCGTGCCGCCGCGCTGGTGGAGGAGGCCATGGATATGGAGCAGGCCGGTGCCCGGGCGCTGTTGCTGGAGGCCGTGCCCCGGGACGTGGCCCGGCGGGTCACCGAATCCGTGAGCATCCCGGTGATCGGCATCGGTGCGGGCCGCGACTGTGATGGCCAGGTACTGGTATTGCACGACGCGCTGGGACTGTTCGAAGGCTTCCAGCCGCGGTTCGCCAAGCAGTACCTGGATGGGGCGGCCACGGTGCGCGAAGCCATCGGCAGCTTCTGCCAGGAGGTGCGCAGCGGAGCCTTCCCGACAAAAGAGCACAGCTTCGAGTAATCGGGGGCCTCCCCGCGCATGCATAGCGTCCATACTGTCGCACAGCTGCATGAAGTCCTGGCGGACTTCCGTCGTGCCGGGGACCGGGTAGCGCTGGTGCCCACCATGGGCAATCTCCACGCGGGCCATTTGGCCCTCGTGGAGCGTGCCCGAGAGCTGGCCGATCGGGTGGTGGTGTCCGTATTCGTGAATCCCGCCCAGTTCGCCCCGGGAGAGGACTTCGAGGAGTATCCCCGTACCCTTGAGGCGGACCGCGAGCGGCTGCTCGAGGCAGGGGTCGACGTCCTGTTCGCCCCTCGAACCGGGGAGATGTACCCGGATGGCGTGGGGGCCGTTACGGTGCGCGTGGATCGGGTCACCGAAGGGCTTTGCAGCGGCACGCGTCCGGATTTTTTCACCGGCGTGGCCACCGTAGTGACCAAGCTGCTGGTAGCCGCGCGTCCCGATTGGGCGGTGTTCGGGAAGAAGGATTACCAGCAATGGGTCACCGTCCGGCGCCTCGTCCGGAACCTGTTACTGGACGTGGAGATCGAGGCGGTCCCGGTGGTCCGTGAGGAGGACGGGCTGGCCCTGAGCTCGAGGAACCGGTACCTCTCCAGCGCGCACCGGGAGATGGCGTCGGGCCTGTACCGTGCCCTGCGGACGGCTGTGCGGACCGGAGAGAATGAGAACCTCGATGCCCGGGGCGTGGAACGGGAGGCCTGGACAATGCTGGAGGCGGCCGGTCTGGACCCCGAATACACGGAAGTGCGCCGGCGGGGGGACCTGGAGACTGTGACCGATCTCCAGGGGCCCCGGGTCCTGCTCGCCGCGGCGCACTTGGGGGGAACTCGTTTGATCGATAACCTGGAATTCGGATCGCCTGATAGAACGCTGGAGGATAGCGGGTCATGCAGGTAACGCTGCTCAAGAGCAAGATCCATCGCGCCACAGTTACCGATGCGGATCTGGAGTACGAAGGCAGCTGCGCTATCGACGCCGATCTGCTGGATGCCAGTGGGCTGTGCGAGTATGAAAGAATCGAGATATACAACATTACCAACGGCGAGCGGTTCGCCACCTACGCGATCCGCGGCGAGCGGGGCTCGGGGGTCATCTCCATGAACGGAGCCGCGGCCCACAAGGCCTCCGTGGGGGACCTGGTAATACTTTGCGCATATGCCGGCATGGCGATGGAAGAGGCCCGGGAGCACGAGCCCCGGATCGTATGGGTGGACGGAGAGAATCGGATCCGCAAGACCCAGGGCAATCCGGAGCAGGCTGCCTGAGGCATCGCCGACTTTCCATCGAGCCGGCCACGGGAGATGGATAGGCCTCGATGAATAGCGCCGAATGCCTGGTCACGTGTCTGGAAAACGAAAATACGCGGTTCGTCTTCGGCTTGCCCGGTGAGGAGACCCTCGCCGTGTACGAGGCGCTCCGGGAAAGCTCCATCCGGGTGGTTACCTGCCGCCACGAGCAGGGGGCGGCCTTCATGGCCGATGTCTATGGCCGCCTCACGGGGGACCCGGGTGTCTGCCTCTCCACACTGGGCCCCGGGGCCACCAATCTGATCACCGGTGTGGCCGATGCGGACCTCGACCGGGCCCCCCTGGTGGCCATTACCGGCCAAGCCAGCCTGGACCGGACCCACAAGGAGTCTCATCAGTACCTGGATCTGGTTTCGCTGTTCCAGCCCATCACGAAATGGAACGCCCAGATCAAGCGGGGCGAAGTTGTCCCGGAGATGGTCCGCCACGCCTTCCGGGAGGCCTCCCTGGAGAAGCCCGGCGCCACCCACCTCGACCTTCCGGAGGATGTCGCGGATTCCCCGGTTCGGGCCGACGCCACTCCCTTGCCCTCCCAGCCGCTGCCTAAGCCCGAGCCGCCCATGCCGGAGCTGGAGCAGGCGGCGGACTTCCTCTCCCGCAGCCGCAACGCGTTGATACTGGCCGGCAATGGCGTGATCCGCGCCGGTGCCTCCAACGCCCTGCGCTATTTCGCCCGCAGCCTGAACATTCCCGTGGCCCATACCTTCATGGCCAAGGGTGTCTTTCCCTACAACGATCCCCTGGCCATCATGACCGCGGGCATCCAGGCCCGGGACTACGTGGCCTGCGGATTCGAGGCCGCGGACGCCATTGTGTGCGTGGGCTACGACGCCACCGAATATGCACCCAAGAGCTGGAATCCGAACCGCGAGAAGCCCATCCTGCATATCGCGCAGACGCCGGCGGAGCTGGATTCCCACTACACCACCGAAGTGGAGGTGGTGGGGGACCTGGAGAGCGCACTGAATTACCTGGCGGAAGCGGTGGCTCCCCGCGCTGACAATATCATTCCCCAGCTCCACGATCCGGTCATGCGCGAGCTGCGCGCCTACAACGAAGACACTTCGGTGCCCTTCAAGCCGCAGCGGGTGCTCTGGGACCTGCACCGGGTCCTGGACCCGCGCGATATCGTGGTTTCCGACGTGGGGGCCCACAAGGTATGGGTGGCCCGCATGTTCCCGTCCTCGGTGCCCAATACCTGCCTGATCAGCAACGGCTTCGCCTCCATGGGCATCGCTCTGCCGGGGGCCATCGCCGCCAAGCTTACTCGCCCGGAGCGTCGGGTTGTGGCTGTGGCCGGGGATGGCGGCGCCTTGATGAACATCCAAGAGATGGAAACCGCCGTGCGCCTGGGCACGCCCTTCGTTCTGCTGGTGTTCACCGACGGACAGTACGGCCTGATCGAGTGGAAGCAGCAGCGCCGCTACGGGCATTCCACGGAGGTGGGCTTCGGCAACCCGGATTGGGTCCGCTTGGCGGAGAGCTTCGGTGCCTACGGGGCGCGGGTTCAAGCAAGCGAGGAGCTGCGACCCGCGCTGGAGTGGGCGGTGAACCAGGACCGGCCGGTGGTGCTGGAGGTTCCGGTGGATGCCCGGGAGAACCTGAAGCTCACCGAGCATTTGGGGGATCTGGTCTGTCCCATATAGGGGCAGATCCTCCCGGAGATGGTACCGGAGGGCGGATGCGAACTGGAACGGGCGAAGCCCGGCGGATGTTGATGCTCTTTTCTCAAAGGGAAAGCTGATATATTTCCGCTTCTTGGGCGGGTATCGGGTATGGATTGAAGGCGACCTCCCGTACTTGGGTGGGCTCCGGGAAGATGATATTCTGTTTCCCGTTCGTCGAGATGGCCGGGTGGCGGAACTGGTAGACGCGCTCGACTCAAAATCGAGTGGGCTTGCCCGTGTGGGTTCGACTCCCACCCCGGCTACCATTCCTTTGGCTGACGAATCTCCCTTGCTCATTCTCGGTCAGCGCGCCCGCATCGTTCCCCGGTTTCCCCAGGCTTCCTCTTCCGATGTCCGCCCCTTAGGAATACACTCCTGAGGCCCGGGCTCACTCGGAAGCAGCTCCCCATCCTGCCAGCACGCCCTTCGCATCGTGACCGGATCTTCGTAGGTGCAAATGGCCATATCGGACGCACCCCGGGCGCGATGAGGTTCCAGAAGGTCGCCGGGAACGGGTTCGGAATGGGATATCCGGTGCCCACTTAAAGGGGTTTTAGAAGGGTTAGGGGCGTCATTTCCCGGACGGCATCCCCTGTCCAGCTTGTCGAATGCCTCTAGTAGAAATGATGAAGTACCGGGCTGCCTTCGGTGGAAAGCACGGTTAATGGAGGCCGGTAGCGGGTTGAGAGGCGGATCAGGGGGGAAGCTCCGCTCGCGTAGCTTCCCCTCCGACCCGGTTTAAGTTCTCTTGGAGGCTTCGAATACCTCTTCTGAGTCCTTTCAGAAGGTGAAATTCAAGCCCACCCCCCACTCGGAGACCGAGTCGGTAGTGGTCGTCCAGGTATGATGCACGTCGTTTACCATGGCTTTATCCGTATGTTCCAAGCTGCTGAACCAGTAGCGATAGCCGACCTCCAGCTCCAGGAAGTCGAATAGGGGGAACAGAACGCTGGCCTCCGGACCATAGATCCATCCTTCCATTTCCATATCGTCCACAACCTCCTGCTGGGCGGTCTCATAGGTGAGCTCGAAAATGCCCGCAGTGGCCCCCAGGGCGATTTTTACATTCGGGAGAGGGGGGAATGGGATCAGGTAATTGTAATGAAGCGATTTCAAACCGATCTCGGAGGTGTCATGACCGGTGTCAGCGGAGTGAAACATCCCGTAAATGCGATGCTTTTCCCAGACGTATCCGAGGCGGAGATTCCTAGTTCTGGAGTGCTCTCCAGCAGAAACCTTATCGTAGGAATAGGCCGTCTTGGATTCTACGGTGGTTTTATCGTGCATGGAGCCGATCTCCCCGCCGACAAAAACACCCGCGCTTGCCGGTAGGGAAAGCGCCAGAGAGAAGAGGGTATAAGACACGGCCGCTAGATGCTTCATTCATCGTCCTCAAGTGGGGCGACTACCTCACTGGAGCCTGGAGGCTCCAGGCGGGCAATTCGCATGGGGTTTTACGGACTCGTGCCAATGGTTCGCTGGACTCCAATATGCTTGCCCCACCCGGGCAAGCTCTCAGGTACGGGTTTACCCACCGGCCTGAAACTGAATGGAGCGTCCTCCTCCATCCCGGTTGGCTCTACATACGAGACCAAGGGCGCATTCGTGGTCTCCTCCGAGGGGGCGGAACCTGAAAACCCCCTGTGTCTTCTTCCGGATGGGAGGGAGCTTCGCGGCCTTCTCGGGGAGCTGAGCCTTCCGTGGTGGGACGCGGATTGGGGCTCCCACGTTGAGCGCATGTCGCCCTGGATGTGGCGGGTCTCTATCTGGAGTGGTCAGGGAGGGTGGAGGCCGGTCTTCAGAACCGTGTACACGAAGTCGCGTCTGTCCTCGACGCGGTGATAATGCCACAGCCACCCGCGCCCTTCACGCATTCTTGTCGGTGAATTCCATCGATATTTTGGTCATCCCGGGGTCCGCGCCCATGATGTCCAAAAAGGCCCGTTGAGTCTTACAACTAAGGGGAAGGGCCCACTTATGAAGGGGCGAAATCGCGTCGAACCTGCGATGGGGCTGATCAAGGTGGCTTTCGCCGCGGTCCCGAGTGACAGAGGAGGCTCATGCCAGCCAGTGGATGGTCTGTTCGGGGTGGTCGAAGCGTCCGCGTGATCATGGGGTGTCTTGGGCTGGATTGATCGAGTCTGGGAAGGAAGATAGATTAGATTTCGGGTCCGCCGCGTATACCAATTTCGTCGCTCAGCACACCCGAGCTGCCTTCTAGCGCCTCTTTCCCGGTGAGGGTCAATGTGCTGGCCTGCAGGGCCATTTATCATTCCCACTGCCTGCCACCGTGGTTCCGGGCTCCACATTCACGTATTCCTGGGGCGTGAAGTCCAGGAATGATTTGGATTTCGGGCCTTCGACCGCTACCATTGCCAGCTTGACCGCATTACCTAAGGAGTCGTAGATGCCGCAATCAATCCAGTGGATCAGCACGGCCCACGCCCAGGCCGCTGGCGGCGCGGAGGGGCCGGGATTTGTGGCCACTCTGGTGCCCTTGATCCTGATATTCGTCATTTTCTATCTGCTGATCATTCGGCCGCAGAGCAAGCGGATGAAGCAGCACCGTGAGATGGTCCGCAATCTGGAAAAGGGCGACGAGGTGGTGACCGGCGGCGGCTTCTACGGTCGGGTAGTCCGGGTCAATGACGAGTCGGTGACCGTGGAGCTCGCCGAAGGGGTACGGGTGAAGGCTCAGCGCGAAAGCATCCAGACCGTGCTCCCCAAGGGTTCCCTTAAGGACTGATTGCCCGCCATGAACCGTTACCCCCTCTGGAAATACTGGATGATAGCCGGCGCCATCCTGCTGGCTTTTCTCTACGCCGTTCCCACGCTGTTCGGCACCGATCCGGGGCTCATGGTTACCCCCACCCAGGGCCAGGCCAAGCAGGGTGCCTCGGTGGAACGGGTAAAGAGCGCCCTGGAGGAAGCCGGGATCCAATATCGCGCCCTCGATAAGCGCAAGCGCGGCGTGGCGGTCCGGTTCGACACGGATCAGACCCGGGATCGTGCCCGGGATCTGCTCCAGAAGCGCCTGGAGAATTACGCGGCGGGTCCCATGCGGCTGTCCGCCGTTCCCGGCTGGCTGCAGGCCGTGGGCGGGAAGAACATGAACCTTGGGCTGGACCTCCGGGGCGGCGTGCATCTGCTTATGGAGGTGCAGGTCAACAAGGCCATCCAGCGGGCCTACGAGCGTTACGTGGACGAGCTGCGCACCGCCTTCCGGGAGGAGGAGGTGCGTTATCGGGCCGTACAGATGGTGGGGGCCCAGGAGGGGCGGTTCCTCCAGCTGAAATTCGATAGTGCCGCGGCGGCGGAGCAGGGCGCGCAGGTCCTCCAGAATCAATACAGCGAGCTGAGCGTTTCCCCCAGTGACAGCGGGCCGCGCTTCCTGCAGGCGCAGCTCACCAGCCAGGAGCAGGAGCGCCTTCGGGACTGGGCGGTGGAGCAGAGCCTGACCACCATGCGCACCCGGGTGAACCAGCTCGGCGTCTCCGAGCCGGTGATCCAGCGCCAGGGCCAGCGGCGAGTGGTGGTGCAGCTTCCCGGAATCCAGGATACCGCCCGCGCCAAGGAGGTCATCGGCTCCACCGCGCAGCTGGAGTTCAAGCTCGTGGACAAGGAGCACAGCGTGCAGCAGGCCCTCGAGGAGGGCGCGCCGCCTGGCTCTGAAGTCTTCTACGGGCGCCAGAACGGCGAGCCGTATCTTCTGGAGAAGCGGACGGTCCTCTCCGGGGAGTTCATCACCGACGCCCGGGCCGGCTTCAGCCAACAGACCAACCAGCCCCTGGTGCACGTGAGCTTCGACGCCAAGGGGGCCCGCCTCTTCGGTCGGCTCACCGGGAATAACGTGGGCGACCGGATGGCCATCCTTCTGGACGAGGAGGTGATTACCGCTCCGGTGATTCAGGAACGGATCGGCGGCGGACGCGCCCAGATCACGGGCATGGCCACCCCCGAAGAGGCCCACGACGTCGCCCTGATGCTGCGCGCCGGTGCGCTTCCGGCCCCGGTGAAGGTGGTCGAGGAGCGCACGGTGGGTCCGACCCTGGGGCAGGACTCCATAGAGCAGGGTCTGAACTCCATCGTCATCGGCTTCCTGCTGGTGGTGGCCTTCATGGCCGTGTACTACCGCCTGTTCGGACTGGTCGCCAATGTGGCCCTGGTGCTGAACCTGGTGTTCATCGTGGCGGTGATGTCCCTGCTCCAGGCCACCTTGACCCTTCCGGGCATTGCCGGAATCGTCCTCACCGTCGGCATGGCGGTGGATGCCAACACCCTGATATTCGAGCGCATCCGCGAGGAGATCCGGGTCGGCAACACCCCGCATGCGGCCATCAGCTCCGGCTACGGCAAGGCCCTGTCCACCATCGCCGACGCCAATATCACCACCCTGATTGCCGCCCTGGTGCTTTTCCAGTTCGGCAGCGGACCGGTGAAGGGCTTCGCGGTCACCCTGTCGGTGGGCATCCTGACCTCCATGTTCACGGCGATCATGGTTACCCGGGCCATCATCAACCTTTCCGTGGGCCGCCGCCGGCTCACCCGGATTTCCATCGGGGAGAGCTGACGCATGCATCTCGTACCCCAAGACACCCATCTGAACTTCCTGGGCCACCGCAACAAGGCCTTCGTCTTCTCGGTGGTGCTACTCCTGGTGGCCGTGGGCAGCCTGGTATTCCGGGGCCTGAACTTCGGCATCGATTTCACGGGCGGAACGCTCGTGGAAGTGGCCTATAGCGAGGCCGTCTCCGTCGGGGAAGTGCGCGCGGACCTGCACGAGGCCGGCTTCAATCAGGCCGTTGTGCAGACCTTCGGCGCGCCCACCGACATCCTGGTCCGGGTCCCAACCGCCAACGGCCGCGACACCGCCAGCGTATCCAGCGGCATCCTGAACGCGCTCCGCTCCGGTGCGGGGGAGGGGGGCTCCGTGGAGATGCGGCGGGTTGAGTTCGTCGGTCCACAGGTGGGCGAGGAATTGGCCAAGCAGGGCCTCATGGCCATGCTCTACGCCCTGATCGGCATCCTGATCTACGTGGCCTGGCGCTTCGAGCTCCGCTTCGCGGTGGGCAGCGTGGCCGCGCTGCTGCATGACGTGGTGATCACGCTGGGCGTGTTCTCCGTGACCGGCCTGGAATTCGACCTGCCGGTGGTGGCGGCGATACTGGCCGTGATCGGCTACAGCCTCAACGACACCATCGTGGTGTTCGACCGTATCCGCGAGAATCTGCGCAAGATGCGCAGGGCGGATACCGAGGAGGTTATGAACGAGAGCGTCAACCAGACTATGGCTCGAACGGTGGTCACCTCCACCACGACTCTGCTGGTGCTGCTGTCGTTGTTCTTCCTCGGGGGCGCGGTGATCCACGGGTTCGCCACTGCCCTGATCACCGGCGTGATAATCGGTACCTACTCCTCCATTTTCGTCGGCGCCCCGCTTGCCCTCATCCTGGGCGTTTCCCGCGGGGACCTCATGGGACGCAAACCGTCCGAGGAGCCGGAGGCTGGGGAAGCCCATGGCCCCTGAGCTGTTCTTTCCGAGCGCGGTACGCAGCTCGGCCGTGGGGCTTTGAGTCCTCTATGGCAATGTGGTTATATCGGCAAGATATCGCGGCCCTCCCCCGGAGGGCCGTTTTTATTTGCGGAACAGCCAGATCAGCAAGGATATGAGGATGCTTACCAGGATGGAGGTGGTGAGGGGGAAATAGAAATGCAGGTTATCCCGGTGAATGACGATGTCCCCGGGAAGTTGGCCGAGTCCGGCCTTCTGGAGCAGGGGCCACAGGATCCCCACCAGGATCAGGACGGCGCCGAGGAGGATCAGGAAACGGGACATGGCGTTCGCTCCGCGGAAACGGACCTGAACGGAGAAGCCCGGCCCGATTGGCGGGCCGGGCTCCCATGCGCCTGGAAAAGGGGCGTTCAGGCCTGCAGCTTGTCGATCTTCGCCGCCAGGATGAAATCGTTCTCGGAAAGGCCACCGATGGCATGGGTGGTCAGCTGCACCACCACCTTGCCGTAGCCCACCTCCAGATCGGGGTGGTGGCTCTCTTCCTCGGCGACATCCTTGATCCGGTTCACCAGATCCACCGCCTCCACGAAGTCCTTGAGCTTATACCCCTTCTTGATCCTGCGGTTGTCGGCGGTGATCGCCCAGGGCTGCTTCTGGGCCTCGGGAGTATCGTTGAGCTCCCCGAGCATGGATTCGGCTTCTTGCTCGGATAGGGGGTCCACGCCGCCCTCGCAGGGTGCGCAGTGCTTCTGTACCAGTTCCATGAGGATACACTCCATCGACACGGGCATATTGCTGCCCGGGACGGTCGGGATCGGGTTGCAATTATTCGGGAACAGTTATCATTCGGTGGGCTGGGGGTCAAACGGGGGCGCTTTTGGCGGCCCACGCGATGCCGTACCCTGAAATCGTAGCGTATTCCGAAGGACAAGAAACGTGGAAGAACGCCTCTACACCGCAGAGGAAGTACGAAGGCTGGATCAGGCCGCGATGAATGGCGGGATTCCCGGTCTGGTGCTCATGGAGCGGGCCGGAGAGGCCGTGGCGGCGGCCATCGAAGCGCATTGGCCCGATTGGCGCCGATTCCGCGTCGGCGTGCTGGCGGGCGGCGGCAACAACGGCGGCGATGGCTACGTGGTGGCGCGGCGCCTGCGAGAGCTGGGCGGAGCCCCGGAGCTTATCGCCGCCGCCGACCCCGGTCGGCTTCGCGGTGATGCCGCCCATGCGGCGGAACGGTGGCGGGACGCCGGAGGCGATGTGCACTCCGTCCCCGATACGCTGGCGGGCTACGACCTGCTGGTGGACGCCCTTCTGGGAACCGGTTTGGACCGGGAGGTGCGCTCGCCGTACCGGGAGCTCATCGAGGAGGCCGCGGCCTGCCCAGCGCCGGTGGTGGCCGTTGACATTCCCTCGGGATTGAATGCGGACACGGGACGTGTGCTCGGCGCAGCCGCGCCCGCCGAGGTTACGGTGACCTTCGTGGGTCTGAAGCGGGGGCTCTTTACCGGCGACGGCCCCGGGATCGTAGGGGAGGTGCGCTATGAGGGGCTGGGCATTCCGGAGGCGATCCGCTCCGAGGTGCCGGTTAACGGCCGGCGGCTTACGGTCGGGCCCCTCCGCCAGGAGCCTCGGCCCGCCAACGCCCACAAGGGGCATTTCGGTCGCGTAGTGGTGGCCGGCGGGGCCCCGGGCACCACGGGGGCCGCCGTGATGGCGGGATGGTCCGCACTGCGGTCCGGAGCCGGATGGGTGGTATGCTGCCTGCCGCCGGAGACTTCGCCCCTGGCAACCGCGCACCGGCCGGAGCTCATGACCGCGGTCTGGGATCCGGAGGCCGGTTTGCCGGCGGAGCTGGGGGGCGGCGGGGCCGTGGCGGTGGGCCCAGGACTGGGACGGTCCGATGCGGCCCGACGGGTGCTGGAGGCCGCGCTGGCGCGCCCGGTTCCGCTGGTGATCGATGCCGACGGACTGAGCCTGCTGGCGGAGCACGATGGGCTGCGCGACGCCCTGGACCGCCGCGGCGAACCGACGGTGCTGACGCCCCACCCGGGTGAAGCGGCTCGACTGCTGGGATGCGATTCCGGAAGCATCCAGGAGGACCGTTTCGGCTCGGCCCGCCGGATCACGGAAAAGTATAATGCGGTGTGCTGCTTGAAAGGGGCGGGTACCATCATTCAGGCCCCCGACGGACAATATGCTGTCAGCCCAACCGGCAATCCCGGGATGAGCATGGCCGGACAGGGGGATATCCTCACCGGTGTCCTGGCGGCGCAGCTGGCGCAGAATGGCGGAGCCCCCTTGCTTGCGACCTGCCGCGCCGTCTGGGCGCACGGCCGGGCGGCGGATCGGGTGGCGCAGGAGCGCGGCCCCTTCGGGTACGCGGCCACGGAGTGCGCCGATGCGCTTCCGGGCGTATGGCGGGAGCTGACCAATTACCAGGGCCATGAGCCCAACAGGCCAAAGCGGAGAGATCATGCCCAAGGCAAGTGAGATCATGACCCCCGACCCGGTGACGGTGACCGAAGCGACCGGGGTGCAGGAAGTGGCGGAGGTGCTGCTGGAAAGCCATCACCACGGCGTCCCGGTGGTTGACGAGGAGAACCGGCTGGTGGGCCTGGTGACCGATTCCGATCTGGTGGACAGCAACAAGCGGATCCATCTGCCCACCATGATCACCATCCTCGACACCATGATTCCCATATCCGGCTTCAAGCAGTACGAGGAGGACCTGCGCAAGGCGACCGCCACCACCGCGGGGGACTTGTGCACCCGCAACGTGGACTATGTCAGCCCGGAGGCGGACCTGTCCGCCGTGGCAACGCTACTTTCCGAGCACCATATCCATATCGTGCCGGTTCTGGACCAAGACCAGAAGCTACTGGGTATCATCACCAACACGGACATCATCCGGGCGCTCGGCCGCCGGGGGTAGGCGCGTTGGAAGTGGTGCGGCGAATCACCGGGGAGTCGGGCCAGGAGGCCTTCGGGGAGCGATTGGCCGGATTCCTGCGTCCCGGCACGGTGATTCATCTACGGGGCGAAATCGGCTCCGGAAAGACCACCCTGACCCGCGGACTGCTGCGGGGCCTTGGAATCCGGGCCCCCATAAAGAGTCCCACCTATACCCTGGTGGAACCGTATGAAGGGTATGCGGGGCCGGTTTATCATTTTGATCTGTATCGGTTGTCCGATCCGGAAGAGTTGCAATTTTTCGGCGCGGAAGAGTACTTTTCCCCAAGATCCATTTGTATTTTGGAATGGGCGGAGCGGGCCGGGGATGTCCTGCCTTCTCCCGACATAATTGTTGATACCGAATACCTGGATGCGGAGAGCCGAACGGTTCGTCTGGCGGCCCATTCCGCCGCCGGCGGCTCCTTGCTCGACGCATTCTCCGGGGACGGCGGAGATACCGATGCATACTAGGCTCCGGGGCCGAATCCTAGGATATACCCTTATACTGGTAATTCTTTCCCTGTGGTCCCTTGCGGCTTCGGGGAGCACGGTTAGGGATATCCGCATGTGGACGGCCCCAGACCATACCCGGTTGGTGCTGGATCTGAACGGCAAGGTGGATTATCGGCTATTCCGGTTGAAGGATCCCGCGCGCGTTGTGGTGGATCTGGAAGGCACGCGTAGCCGGGCGGGCACGGAGGATCTGGAGCTTCCCGATCCCGTCCTCCACTCCGTTCGGACCGGGTACCCCGAGCGAGGTACCTTCCGGGTGGTCATGGACCTGAAGCAGGATGTCCGTCCCAAGACGTTCCAGCTCCAGCCCCATGGCAGACACGGCCACCGGCTCGTCATCGATCTCTATCGGAAGAACGGCGGCGAGCGCCGTGTGGCGCGGGCCCTGGAACGGACCGAGGCCCATGAGCTCCTGGTGGCCGTGGACGCCGGACACGGCGGGGAGGATCCCGGCGCACTCGGTCCGGGCGACCTGCAGGAAAAGGACGTGGTCCTGGACATCGCCAAGCGCCTGGCCCGGTCCATCAACGACCAGCCGCAGATGCGGGCATTCCTCACCCGCAAGGGGGACTACTTCCTCGAGCTTCAGGAGCGGGTGAAGATGGCCCGCGAGGCCAATGCGGACCTGTTCATATCCGTGCACGCGGACGCCTTCCGCAACCCGGACGCGCGCGGAGCCTCGGTGTATGCCCTTTCCAGGAAAGGGGCCACCGACGAAGCCGCGGCTTGGCTCGCTCGCAGCGAGAACCGGGCCGACCTGGCGGGCGGCGTGGACCTAGGCGAGGTGGACGAGGTGGTGGCCTCTGTGCTGCTCGATCTTTCCCAGACCGCTACCATCAGCGACAGTCTCTCCCTGGGAAGCAGCATCCTCGAGCAGCTGGACAATTTCGCCCACCTGCACCGCGGCAAGGTCGGTCAGGCGCCCTTCCGCGTCCTAAAATCCCCGGACATCCCCTCGATCCTGGTGGAGACTGGTTTTATCTCCAACCATGCCGAAGCCCGGCGGCTCCAGAAATCCAGCTATCAGAGTCGAATCGCGGAAGCCGTGGCCGAAGGGAGTGCCAATTTCCTGGAGCAGCGGGACCTGCAGCCCACGGTGGCGCGTACCCCAAGTCCCGTGGAGGAGTATACGGTGCAAAAGGGTGATACCCTCTGGTCCATAGCCCAGCAGCACCGCACCAGCGTGGCGAGCCTGAAGGAGGCCAACGATCTGGAGGGCACCACGCTCTTGGTGGGCAGGGAGCTGGAGATTCCCTGAGGCCTCCCTAAAGCCCATCCGCCAAGTCCTCAGCCCCGTTCGGGGCCCTTCTTCGTGCCAGGTAGTCATGCCTATACGTCAGCTCCCCGAGCAGCTCGCCAATCAGATTGCCGCCGGCGAGGTGGTGGAACGTCCGGCCTCCGTGGTAAAGGAGCTGGTGGAGAACAGCCTCGACGCCGGAGCCGATCGCATCCGCGTGGAGGTTGAGCGCGGCGGGAGCAGTCTGATCCGGGTACGCGACAACGGTTTCGGCATGGACGCCGAGGACGCGCCCCGGGCCCTGGCGCCGCACGCCACCAGCAAGCTGCGCGAAGCCGGCGATCTGGGCCGTATCGCTACCCTCGGATTCCGCGGCGAGGCGCTACCCAGCATCGCGTCCGTGTCGCGGCTCACCCTCACCACCCGTCGGTCCGCGGAGACCGAGGGCGTGGAGGTCGCGCCGGGGGGCGAGGGTCCGCGCATGGAGCCCGCTGCCCACCCGCCGGGAACCACCGTCGAGGTCCGGGATCTGTTCTACAACACTCCGGCACGCCGCAAGTTCCTGCGAACGGAGAAGACGGAGTTCGGCCATATCGCCGAGGTGGTCCGCCGCGCAGCTCTGGGCGCAATGGATACCGCTTTCACCCTGGCGCACAACGACCGCGTTCATTTCCAGCTTCCCGCCGTGGAGGCCTGGGACGATTCCGAGCGGCGCGTTGCCCGGCTGCTGGGCGAGCAGTTCGCCCGGAACGCCGTGCATATCGTGCAGGACAGCGGCGATGGCCTGCGGCTCTCGGGCTGGGTGATTCTTCCCACCGCCGCCCGCGGCCAGCGGGATCAGCAGTATTTCTTCGTCAATCGTCGGCCGGTGCGGGACCGTCTGCTCGGCCATGCCGTGGCGGAGGCCTATCGCGACGTCCTTTTCCAGGACCGGTATCCGGCCTATGCCCTGTTCCTGGAGATCGATCCGGAAGAGGTGGACGTCAACGTCCACCCCACCAAGCATGAAGTACGCTTCTCCGACGGGCGACGCATCCACGCCTTCATCCGGCATGCCTTGGACGAAGCCCTGGGCGCGGTGCGTCCGGAGACAGCCCGGGATAAGCCGCCAGCTCAGGATCCGGCACCTGCGGCCGATCGGGGTGCCACGCCCCGTTCGGAATCTTCCCGGGCCGGCGATGCGGCGCACCAGGGCCAGCTCGGCCTGCGCGAGGCGCCGGCCGCCTACTCGGCCCTCTACGGGCAGCCCGCCTCGGAAGGCCGGGGAGAAGAGTCGGCACCCCGGACCGCCTCAGCGCCCGGGCCCCTCCCGTACGAAGCCGGAGAGGCGGGGGGGACGCCTCCCCTGGGGCACGCGCTGGCCCAGATCCACGGGGCGTTCATCCTTTCCCAGACCCCGGATGGGGTGGTCATGGTGGATCAGCACGCTGCCCACGAGCGGATCACCTATGAGCGGCTGAAGCGGGACTTTCACGACCGCGGCATCGATCGCCAGGCGCTGCTCGTTCCGGTAACCGTCCCCCTTACGGAGCGCCAGATGGTGGTGCTGGAAGAGGAGGGCGAGGTCCTGGAGCGCCTGGGGATCCGCGCGGATGCTGCCGGGCCCCGGCAGGCCTTGATCCGCGAGGCCCCGGCCCTCCTCCTCGAAGCGGACCTCGGCGCGCTCCTGGAGAAAACCCTGGATACGCTCGCTCGCTACGGCTCCGGCGCCCCGGTTACCGAGGCGGCCAACGAGATCCTCGCCGAGATGGGCTGTCACGGCTCGGTGCGGGTCAATCGTCGCCTAAGCCGGGAGGAGATGGACGCCCTGCTCCGGGAGCTGGAGCAAACGGAGCGTGGGGGGCAGTGCAACCACGGCCGGCCCACCTATGTTCACCTGTCCATGAATGCCCTGGACCGCTTCTTCCTGCGCGGGGAGTGAAGTGGGAGGAAGATGCGCACTGTTCCTCCTGGGGGCCACCGCCACCGGCAAGACGGAGCTGGCACTGGCCCTCGCCGACCGTTTTCCGGTCGCCCTGATCAACGCGGATTCCGCCCAGATCTATCGCGGAATGGACGTGGGTACCGCCAAGCCCCCTCCGGAGGTCCGCAAGCGCTATCCCCATGCCCTCATGGATTTCCGGGATCCCAACGAGCCCTTCTCCGCCGGGGAGTACGCCCGCTCCGCCCGCGAGGCAGCGGAGAACGCTTTCGCCCGGAACCGGGTACCACTGCTGGTGGGCGGCACCGGCTTGTACTTCAGCGCCTTCGCCCGGGGCCTCGCCGATCTCCCGGAAGCCGACCCGGACCTTCGGGCTCGATTGCGGGACGAGGCCGATGCCCGGGGCTGGCCGGCCCTGCACGAGCGCCTGCACCGCCTGGACCCGGAAGCGGCCGATCGCATCGACCCCGGGGATGCCCAGCGCATCCAGCGGGCCCTGGAGGTCCACGCGGTCACCGGAAGGCCCATCACCGAGCTGCAGAAGGAGAGCGGGCTCCCTCCCGTGGGATACCCCATCCTTCGCCTGGGTCTGTGGCTGCCCAAAGAGGAGATATGGCGCCGGGTCGAGCAGCGCTTCCGGCGCATGCTGGAGGGAGGGCTGATCGAAGAGGCACGTGCCCTTCTAGCGGCCGGGGTGGACCCCGACAGTCCTGCCTTCCGCTCGGTGGGATACCGGCAGGCGCGGGAATACCTGCAGGGCGCGAGGGACCGGGAAGGGCTGCTGGAAGCCGGGGTGGTGGCGACCCGGCGGCTGGCCAAGCGCCAGCGCACATGGTTCCGCAAGGAGCCGGAGGTGGAATGGTTCCGTCCCGGGGAGGTGGAGGCTGTGGCGGAGCGCGTTCGATCTTTCCTGCAGTCCCGGGGCTGGGCAGGGGTATAGGAGCGCCTTGTCCTTGGCCGCTTTCCCCCCTAAACTGCCCCGTTCCACTAGCTTAGTAATGTAACTGATGGCCACTTCAGGAGGTTGAACGTGGCATGGAATGAGCCCGGCGGCCCCAACAAGGGAGGCGACAAGAACCCCTGGGGGCAATGGGGCGGTGGTGGCGGTGGTGGCAACAACCAGCAGCCCCCCGACCTCGACGAGATTATCCGCAAGCTGAAGGCCAAATTCGGCGGCTCCTCCGGAGGAGGAGGCGGCGGGGGCCTGTTCGGTGCCGGTGGTCCGAGCTTCAGCGGCAAGGGAATCGCGCTGATCGTGGGCATCGCGCTGGTGCTGTGGCTGGCCAGCGGGATCTACGTCGTCAATCCCGACGAGCAGGGTGTTGTGAAGCGGTTCGGCTATCACACCATCACTACCGAGCCGGGATTGCATTACCACCTGCCGTGGCCCATCGAGACCGTGCTCACCCCCAAGGTGACGCAGGTTCGCCGTCTGGAGATCGGCTTCCGGGACCGGCCCGGGCAGCAGGACTCCATGCACGTGCCCAAGGAAGCCCTGATGCTTACCGGGGACGAAGCCATCGTGGACCTGCAGTTCGCGGTGCAGTACCACATCTCTGATGCGGCGAAGTACCTGTTCAATGTCAAGGATCCCGACAAAACGGTCCGCGAGGCGGCGGAGACTGCAATCCGCGAAGTGGTTGGCCAGCGGCCCATCGATGACGTTCTGACCAAGGCTCGGGCGGAGGTCGCCCAGGCGACGCAGGGCCTGATGCAGAGCATATTGGATGGCTATGGCGTGGGCCTGCAGGTGGACGAGATCGCCCTGCAGAGTGCCCAGGCGCCGGAGCCGGTGCGGCCCGCGTTCCGGGACGTGATCAGCGCCCGGGAGGATCGCGCCCGTGCGGTGAACGAGGCCGAGGCCTACTCCAACGACATCCTGCCGCGCGCCCGCGGTCAGGCGGAGCGGATTCTCCAGGAGGCGCAGGGCTACGAGGCCCGGGTGGTGAACGAAGCGGAAGGCAGCGCCGCGCGTTTCCGCGACGTCTATCAGGAGTACAAGGGCGCGCCCGAGATCACCAGCAAGCGCCTCTATCTGGAGACCATGGAGCAGGTCCTGCAGAACAGCCAAAAGGTTCTGGTGGACGTTCCCGAGTCCGGGAACCTCATGTACCTGCCGTTGCAGGAAGCCCTCAGGAAGAATAAGGGCGGGGACGCTTCCCAGGCCCAACAAGGCAATAGCGGCCAAGCCTCCAGCCAGAACGGCAACCGCGCCAGCCGAACCGAGGAAGTCCGGCGGCAGTTCGAGCAGCGCCTTGAGCGGATCCGGCGGGGAGAGAACCAATGAACCGTATCGCTGGAATAGCAATCGCCGTGGTCCTGGTGCTCGGCGCCATCATCGCGGCCTTCAGCCTCTTTACCGTTGACGAGACCGAATCCGCCCTGGTGCTGCAGTTCGGTGAGCCCCGGGCCTCCGTGACGGAGCCCGGCCTGCACGTCAAGCGGCCTTTCGTGCAGAACGTCAAATATTTCAACGCCCAGGTCCTGGATTTCGATGACCAGGCGCGGACCTACGTGACCAGCGACAAGAAGAACCTGATCATCGACGCCTACTCCAAGTGGCGAATCGTCGAGCCCCTGCGGTTCTACATCACCGTACAGAACACCATGTCGGCGCGTAGCCGACTGGGCGACCTGATCCGCTCCAATCTCCGGGAGGAGATCGGTAAGCGGAATCTGCAGCAGACCGTTTCCGGCGAGCGACGCCAGGTGATGGAGAACCTGACGCAGGCGGTGAGCAAGCAGGCGGAAACGATGGGTATCGAGGTGCTCGACGTGCGGATCAAGCGCACGGACCTGCCCCAGGAGAACGAGCAGGCGGTCTACGACCGCATGGCCGCCGAGCGGGAGCGGGAAGCCCGCGAGTACCGGGCGGAGGGCGCCGAGCAGGCCGAGGAGATCATGGCCACCGCCGACCGCAAGCGGTCGGAGATCCTGGCCCAGGCACGCCGTAAGGCCGAAGAGGTCAAGGGTCAGGCCGACGCCAAGGCCACCAAGATCTACAACAGCGCTTACAGTCTGGATTCCGAGTTCTTCGCCCTCTACCGGAGCCTGCAGGGCTACCAAAGGGCCTTCACGGGCGACGAGCTGATGGTCCTCAGCCCCGAATCGGAGTTCTTCAAGTTCTTCAAGCGATCCGAAACCAAGCCCAAGCAGTAAAACGGTCCTAACGTGTGGCAGGAACTGCTGTCCGCAATCGCCCTGGTGATGGTCCTGGAGGGGCTTCCGTACTTCATCAGCCCCTCCGCCATGCGCCGGGCGCTGGCCCACCTGTTTACCCTTCCGGACCACGTGCTGCGCGGCACCGGACTGACACTGATGGTGATCGGTGTCGTCCTGCTATTCATGGTTCGCAAGCTGCTGTAGGAGCCGGCCCGGGTGCCTTGGCTTTCATCCCCCTTCCGGAGCTGCGAAGGGGCGGAGCGGTCCTCCTCCCTGCAGGCATCGGTTAGTAGTAAGGCTGGGCACACCGCGGGCTCGGCCCTTTCCAGTCGCTACGGGGAGCCGTTCCCTTGGCCAAGTTGAAGAAAATCCGGCTGGGCGATCTGCTCGTCCAGGAAGGCATCATTTCCGAGGCCCAGCTCGGGGAAGCGCTCCGTATCCAGAAGGAGAGCGGCAGGAAGCTGGGACAGATCTTCGTCGAGCAGAATCTGATCAGCGAGAAGAAGCTGCTCGCCTTCGTGGCCGATCAGCTCGACATCGACCACATCGACCTCTCCCAGTACCGACTGGATTCCGAGGCCGCCCAGGCCCTCTCCGAAGCCCAGGCGCGCCGTTTCCGGGCCCTTCCCCTGAAGAGAAAAGCGAACGGCGAATACCAGGTGGCCATGGCCGATCCCACCAACATCATGGCCGTGGACCGTCTCGAGCGCATACTCGGCGCCGAGGTGGAGCCGGCCGTGGTGGCCGAGGAGGCCCTCCTGCGCGCCCTGGACCGGGTCTTCACCCACAACCAGGAGATGAGCTCCCTGGCCGACGAGATCGGCGACGAGCTGGGAGCCGACGAGGGGCAGGGCCTCCTGGAGGTCCGTCCCGGGTCCGAGGACGCCCCGGTAGCGCGTCTCATCAATACCCTGTTCACCCAGGCCGTGCGCTCGGGGGCTTCGGATATCCACGTGGAGCCGGACGAGAACGCACTGCGCATCCGCATCCGCCTGGACGGGGTGCTTCAGGAGCAGATGAAGGCGGAGCGGCGCGTGGCCAGCGCCGTGATCTCGCGGCTCAAGCTCATGGGCGAGCTGGACATCGCCGAACGACGGCTTCCCCAGGACGGCCGGTTCCAGATCACCGTGGAGGGCCATCGGATCGATGTCCGGCTTTCCACCATGCCCACCAGCCACGGAGAGGCCGCGGTGATGCGGCTCCTGGATCAGTCCGCCGGACTGATCGGCCTGGCGCAGCTGGGCATGGACGAGCCGGTCCGCGAGCGCTTCCAGCACCTGATCCGGGCGCCCCACGGCATCGTCCTGGTCACGGGGCCCACCGGTTCCGGAAAGACCACCACGCTCTATGCCGCCCTCAAAGCGATCAACGATATCGGGCAGAAGATCATCACGGTGGAGGACCCCGTCGAGTATCAGCTGCCCCTGATCAACCAGGTGCAGGTCCGCCCCCAGATCGACCTGACCTTCGCCCGGGTGCTGCGCTCTGTACTCCGTCAGGATCCGGACACGGTCATGGTGGGTGAGATCCGGGACCACGAAACCGGCAGCATCGCCATCCGGGCCGCGTTAACGGGGCATCTGGTATTTTCCACGCTGCATACCAACGATGCCCCCAGCACCGCCACACGCCTGATCGACATGGGCGTGGAGCCCTTCCTGGTGGCCTCCAGCCTGCGCGGCGTGGTGGCACAGCGGTTGGTGCGGCGGATCTGCGAGAGCTGCAAGGAGGCCGAGCACCCCTCGGAAACGGTGCTCGCGGGGCTGCGCGTGGACCCCGCCGAGGCGGCAGGCATCACCTTCTATCACGGCACGGGCTGCGCCGAGTGCAACAACACCGGCTACCGCGGCCGGGTTGGTCTCTATGAGCTCATGGAAGTGGACGGCCGGGTACGGGACGCCATCGGCCGCAATGACCGCCAGGCCCTGGATCGGGCCCTGGAGCGGCAGGACTCCCACAAATCCCTGCGGGAATCCGGTCTGGAAAAGGTACGGGCCGGGGTGACCAGTCTGGAAGAGGTGCTCCGGGTCACGGCGGAGGATCGGGAAATGGCCGAGCCGGGCACGGTCTGATCGCCGATGGCCACCTACCGCTTCCGGGCAAAGGACGGCCAGGGCTACACCGTAACCGGCACCATCGAGGCGGATTCCCCTCAGGAGGCCGCGGAACGGCTCTCCGCCGGCCAGCGGGTTCCCCTGGAGATCGCCGAGGCCACGGATGAAGCCGATGGCGGAACCGGACTGCGGGAGCTGTGGAGCCGCTTCAATCGACAGAAGGTTACCCTGGAAGAGCTGATCCTCTTCTCCCGGCAGATGGCCACCCTCCTGCGGGCCGGGGTTCCCCTGATCCGTGCCCTGGCCGGCCAGGTGGAGTCGGTGGATAACGACCGCCTGCGGGAGGCTCTGCAGGGGGCGCGGGAGACCCTGGAGGCCGGGCGGACCCTCAGCGACGGTCTGGCCCTGTACCCCGACGTATTCTCCGCGCTGTTCGTCCACATGGTGCGAGTGGGGGAGTCCAGCGGCAATCTGGAAGAGGTCTTCGACCGCATGAGCGGGTATCTGGAGCAGGAGAAGGATACCCGGGACCGCGCCAGGCAGGCCGTCCGTTATCCGGTCATGGTGGTCGCCGCCATCGCCGTGGCCTTCATCATCCTGAACGTCTTCGTCATTCCGCAGTTCGTGGACATGTTCTCCGGCCTCGATGCCGCGCTTCCCCTCCCCACGCAGATCCTGATCGCCATCTCCACCACCACCCGGAGCCTCGGGTGGCTGATACTCGTGGTCCTGGTGGGCACGATCTTCGCGGCACGGCGGTACATCGGCACCGCCCGGGGACGCTACCGCTGGGACAGGCTCAAGCTGCGCCTCCCCATCGTCGGCGACATCTTCACGAAGCTGTCCATGGCACGGTTCACGCGGACCTTCGCCATCACCAGCCGGAGTGGCGTGCCCGTGATGCAGGGCCTGAACGTGGTGGTGGGGGCAGTGGGCAACCGGTATGTGGGCGTGGTGGTGGAACAGATCCGCAACGGGGTGGAGCGGGGAGACAGCCTGGCCAATGCGGCGCGCCGGAGCGGCGTGTTTCCCGCCACCGTGCTGCAGATGCTGGAAGTGGGGGAGGAGACGGGTGCGCTCGATGAAATGATGGAGCAGGTGGCGGCCTATTACGAACGCGAGGCGGACCTCAAGATCGGCAACCTATCCGCTCTGATCGAGCCGGTGCTGATCGCCGTCATCGGCGCCATGGTCCTGCTCCTGGCGCTGGGCATCTTCCTCCCCATGTGGGACATGAGCCGGGCCCTGGGGTGAGTGCCGTTCCCTCTGTGCCGGCGCGGGCTGGCCCCTGGCTGATTCCCGGGCTCGTGGCCTTCGGCCTGGGTACGGGTCTGTTCTACAACGGTCTGGACCACCGGTACCTGTTCCTGGCCGTATCGGCGCTCTGGGTGGCGCTTTTGGCGGCTCTCTGGCCCGGTTTCCGGAGCCACTGGTCGGTTCCCCGATCGGCGGTGGTCGGCGGCGTGGTCCTGCTCTGGGCCTTCTGGGGAGTGAGCCTGACGTGGTCCACGGTGCCGTATACCAGCGCCATCTACTACTGGTGGCTCGGTACCCTGCCGGTGACCTTCCTGCTCCTGGTGCTGGCCCGGGAGCCCGACCGCGTGCTGCGCGGAACCCTGTCCCTGCTGGGCGTTCTCGTGCTGCTCCTGGGGCTGGCGGCGCTGATCCAGTACTACGGCTTCCCCGAGATCCGCCGGGCCCGCTGGCCCTTCCTGAATCCCAACTCCCTGGCGGGACTCCTGAATCTATTCCTGGTGCCCGCCTTCTGGGCCTTCTTCCGGAGCGCCCGGCGGGGGCGGAGCATTCTGGCGCTGCTGGCGGCCTGTATCCTGTTCGCCGGTGTGCTGGCCACGGGGAGCCGGGGTGCCCTGGTGGGGCTGGCGGTAGGTGCCGGCGTGCTTCTGGGGGTCGGCGTCCGAGTGACGCCGCTGGTCCGGCGCCGCCGTACGGCCGTCCTGGTGCTGGCCCTCTCCGCGGTATTCACGGTTATGAGCCTGACCGGTCCGAGCGACCTGGGGGAGCGGGTGCGCTCCCTTTCCGACCCCGCCGCGGAGGGAAGCTGGCGGACCCGCCTCCACCTCTGGTCCGCCACGTGGCACATGGTCCAGGACCACCCTTGGCTGGGTACCGGACTGGGCACTTTCTTCCTCCACTTTCCGCGATACCGCCACCCGGAGGACGGCTCGGGCGGCTACTACGCCCACATGGACCCCCTGCAGTTCTGGGCGGAGACCGGCATTGCGGGCCCTTTGCTGTTCTACTTGATCCTTATCGGGGTGCTGGCGCGCACGGTGCGCGCCCTGCGTGCTCCCGGGGTCGAGCCGGAGCGCAAGCTCGGCATCCTGGGCTGGTTCGGTGGTCTCCTGGCGGTGGCCGTGCACACCCATATCACCTTTCATCTCTATCTGCTCCCCACGCTGATCGCGCTCGGAGCCGCACTGGCGGCCTGGTACCGGCTCACCGAACAAGCATTGGAGACGGAGCGGCGCCGGGTCGCGCTGCCTCGCGCGGTCCGGCCCTGGCTGTTCCAGGGCCTGGCGGCGATGATCGCCTCTCAGGCCGCTTTCCAGACCTTCCTCCCGGTCTGGGTGGAAACCGCCCAGGCCAACGCGCGCCAGCGGATCACATCCGGGGAATATACCCGCGGCCTGCGCCACCTGAACGCCATTACCCGGTTCGCGCCGCATTACGACGGCGTCTATCTGGCCAAGGCCGAGCTTATCCTGCGCATCCTCAAGGGCACGCCGACCCTCGCCCGAGAAAAGCAGCGCTCTTTGTTCCGGGAAGGACTCCGGGACCTGCGCCGGGCGGAACGGCGCAATGCCCTGCGTCCGCAGGCACCCTACCTGCGGGGCGCCCTATGGGGTTCGGCCGGCTGGCAGTCTCCGACCGTACGCCGGGACCGGGCCCGCGCGGCCTGGCGGGAAGCGCTGGGCCGGGATCCCCGGTTCCTCCCGGCCCGACACGCTCTGGCCCGGCTGGAATGGCGCAGCGGCAACCGGGAGCGGGCCCTGGCGCTTGTCCGCGACGCTCTGGCTTGGCGGTATCCGGGCGCCGGTAAGGCCTCCCTGTACCGGCAGGGGGCGCAATGGCTGTTCGAGCTCGGGCGGAGGGAACGGGCCCGAAGCTTTCTCCGCGAGGCCCAACGGATCGGAGAAGGCTTCCGCCGGGATACGGTCCCCGAGGGGGACCCGACACCGGTGGATGGGGCGCATTCCGAAAAGTCCGCATTCCTCAATGCCTTGCCCGTCCGCTTTCCGGGAAAACCCTGATCCGGTAAGGGATAGGCCTTGTCAGCCTACGCAGAACCCGCATAGACTTCCCGTCCCATACACTCTGAAACCGAGGTTGACGCATGTCCGGGCGAGGGGAAGCGGGCTTCACGCTCATCGAGCTGGTGGTGGTAATCACCATTCTGGGAATATTGGCGGCAACCGCCTTGCCGCGTTTCGTCAACATGCAGGACGACGCCCACCAGGCGGCGGTCAAGGGGGCCACCGGAGGACTGCAGGGTGGGGTGAGCCTGGCTCATTCCAAGGCGTTGGTCGTGGGCCTGCCCAGCTCGGGTAACAACAAGGACATCCAGCTCGATAGCAACGCATCTGTTGCGGTCAATGACAAGGGGTGGCCCATAGCCGGGGCGGGCGGTACGGCAGGTGGGCCGGGCTGTGTCTCCGTCTGGAATCAGGTCATGCAGAACCCTCCTTCTCTGTCGGGTACCGATGCCGATTACTCGGCGAGCCACAGCGGCTCTCAGTGTACCTATAAGTACCAGAAGGGCGGCGGGAACCCAGAAATTACCTATAATCATAACAATGGCACTGTCTCCAACGACCTGTGAACGTGGCTGACCATTTGAGCTGCGTCCGGCCCCCATCGCCCCGGGGCTTCACCCTCATCGAGCTGGTGGTGGTCATCGTGATCGTTGGCATCCTGGCCGCCATCGCCCTGCCGCGGTTCCTGGGCATGCAGAACGAGGCCAGGATCGCCGCCACCAAGGGCAACCTCGGCGCCATCCGGGGCGGCATCGCCCTGGCACACGGCAAGATCATCGCCAACGGCAACAACACCGGGGCAACCGGCACCAATCCCGACTGGCCCACCGCCGCCGAGCTGCGCGCCAACGAGCTGGACAGGCCCGGATACCCCAAGCTGGACGGGCTCCGCATCTACCAGAGCTCGGCCTCGGGCGGGGCCACCCAGCTCCCGCCGGTGCAGCTTCCCGACATGGCGAACGCCGGTTCCCGGCCGGACGAGCTGGTGGTCCGGTCCGCCAATGACGCCCGCCAGCGCGTCGGACAGACGGGCGGCAACGCATCCCGGTGGGCCTACTATCCGGGGGACAATGCGAATTCCAACCTGGAGGCGGTCTTCTACGTCCTGGATGGACGCGGTATCCGGGCCAATCAGGATGGCGACGGGCAAACCCCCAACCTCTGGTAGGGAGGCGTTTCCGTGATCCCCCGCGCACGCCCCGGTCGGTTCATCCCCGTCCGGGGCGTTTTGCCGCCGTTTCCCCCGCCGAAGACCCGATCCACGAAATTGGGCGCTCCCGTGCGCGACCGGGGTGCATTCCCCAGCCCGCGCGGTTATACGGTGATCGAGCTGGTGACGGTGATCGTTATTCTGGGCGTGCTGGCTGCCGTCGGTCTGCCGCGCTTCTTCGATTCCGGTGACTACGCCGCCAGGGCGGGTGTGGATCAGACCCTGGGCGCCCTGCGGTTCGCCCAGCAGCAGGCCATGTCACGTTTACGGCGCATCCGGGTGGAGACCGCGGGCCAGTCGGTCCGTCTCGAATACTGCGATACCGCCCTGACGCGGGGCACCACGTGCGGCGGAGCGGGCGGGAGCTGGCGGCCGGTGCGGCTTCCCCAGCGCGCCGCTAACCGCTGGACTATCGGGGTGCCGATCACCAGCGCCACCTTCCATTTCAACAGCCTGGGCCGCCTGGTGGACAGCGCCGGGAGCCCCCGCGACGATGATCCCGACCTCACCGTGGGCAGTGGACGGATCGTGCGCCTGGTGGGGGAAACGGGGTTCGCTTATGCGCCCTGAAGCGGGCCGCTCTTCCAGCGCAGTCTCCCCACGGGGCCTTACCCTCGTCGAGCTGGTGGTGGCCATCGTGGTCATCGGCGTCGGCGTGACCGCCGTTCTCGGCCTGATCGGCTCCGCCAGCCGCAACAGCCCCGGACCGCAGCTGCGCATCCGGGCCGTGGAGCTGGCCCAGAGCTACCTGGACGAAATCCGCGCGGTTCGCTGGGACGAGCGGCTCGCTTCCCGCAGCGGCTGCGTGGACTCCGGCGGCTCCACCAACTGCCCCGGGGGGCCGGACGCGGCCTGCACAGCCGGCGGTGGCTGCATGCCCGATGGCGGGGAATCCCACGCGGACGGCCAGCGGAGCCTGCTGGACGACGTGGACGACTTCGATGACCTGGCGGAGGGGACCGCCTGCGGATACACCTACCCCCTCCGGGAATCCTCCGGCCAGGACCGGTCCGACCGCTATCGGGGCTACTGCGTGGCCGTGGACGTGGCCTTCGACGATGCATTGAACGGGGTCCCGGCGGCGGACGCCAAGCGTGTCGATGTCCACGTCCGGACCCCCGTGTCCTCCTGCTCCGACCCGAGGGCCTGCGGCATGACCTTCACCACCTTCCGGCTCAACTTCTGATGCCGGGTGCCGGCCGCACCAACCGGGCTGATTCGCCCGGATTCTCCCTCATGGAGCTGGTGGTGGTGATCCTCCTGGTGGGCATCCTGGGCGGCATCGGGAGCGCCATCATCGGCAATTTCGCCGGAGGCTATACCTCCGGGGCCGAGCGGCAGCTCCTCGCCGGGCACGGCCGGGTCGCCGTGGAGCGGATCACCCGGGAGATCCGCGGGGCGGTGCCCAATTCGGTCACCCCCTTCGACGCCGGGGAAGGGGCGGGGAGCGGGCTGCTACTGATCCGGGGGGCCATGGGCGGACGCTACCGGGTGACCGGGCCGTCGGACTCCCGGCTTGAATTCGGCGCCGGCCATGCGGGGGATACCTTCCAAGCCTATGGCCTGAAAGGGCTCGAGAGCCCCGGGAGCGGCGCCGAGTATCAGCTGTTCGTCTATCCCATGGGACCGGACGACCTCTTCGGCGCCCTGCCGGGGAGCGGTGCCCGGGCCCGTCTGGCCGATCCCAACGTGAACGGCAATACCGGGTACGACACCCGGACCATCGCCCTGGAGACCGGGCAATACTTCGAGCGCGGCTCGCCCAACCGGCGTATCTTCGCCGCGCGCTCCGTGCTGGCCTTCTGCAAGCGGGGCGAGCTGCTCGCCCTGCACGAGCGTCAGCTGGCGGCCATCGGCGACGGATCCATCGATCCGGCGGATTTCTGCAATGGCACGGGCGCGCCTGTTCTGGTCAACCGGGTGGATGCCCTGGAGTTCGAATACCAGCAGGGCCACCAGAGCCGCAAAGCCCTCGTGCGCTTCTATCTCCGCCTGGGGAGCGCGGACGAGTCCGTGGATTTCCTCCAGGAGGTGCACATAAAGAATGTCCCCTGATTCCCGCACCCACTCGGAATCCGGCGTGGGGCTCGTCGCCGCGGTGTTCGTCATCGTCGTGCTCGGGCTGCTGGGGAGCGCCCTGGTGCGGCTGACGGTCACGGAGCAGGCGAGCGTAGGCCGGGAGATGGCCTCCCTGCAGGCGTTTCTCGCCGCCGAGACCGCCGTGCAGTGGGGGCTTTACCACAGTCTGAATCCCAGCGGGGGGCCGAGCAGCCTTCCGGGGGGCGGGCTCTTCGCCGCCACGCCGCCCGGCGGGCTGCGTGGTTGCGGAAGCTCGCGAGTCCTTCCGGGGACGAATCCGCCCGAGCGGTTCGGTCCGCTGTATCGGTTCCGCGCCGAAGGGCTCTGCTATCCGGGGAGAACGGAGACCACCCGGCGGCAGGTGGAAGTGCGCTTCCAGGAGGATGGGTAGGCATGGGTCACCTTGTTGATGCGCTTGGCCGCGGGACCCGGAGCGGCCCTGGAGCCGGATTCCGTCTGGCCTGCCTGGCACTTGCTCTGCTATGGGCCGGCACCGTGCCCGGGGCACCGGCATCCGGGCCCTTGCAGTGCGCCCCTTCCGCCGTGAGAAGCCAGGCGAACATCAACGAGATCACCTTCTCGGGGGCGAGCGTCGAGTTCGTCGAGCTGGAGATCCTCGAGAACGACGTTTCGGTAAGCGGCTGGCGGGCATGCTATGTCTCCAAGAACGTGGGCCCCGATTGCGTCCCGCTGGGCAACGGCGCCTTCACTGTCCATCCGGATGGCTCCTTCCAGGACACGTTCTTCAGCCCCTATTACGCACAAACCTGGCTCGTATACCCCTTCCCCAATCCGACGCCCAACTCCACCTACGGCGAGGTGGTGCTGCTCGATGGCTCCGACCGGGTATTGGATTACCTGCGGTACTGCAAGGATCTGTCAGGCAACAAGTGCGAACGGTACTGGCAGGTCTCCGGCGCCTGCGGCGCCGATTTCGAGCACGGCAGCACCAACGTGAAGGATATCTCCCGGCGTACGGACGGCGATGGTCCCTGGGAGGAGACCACCGAGGAAACCCAGGGGGAGACCAACACCGAGCCGCAGTCCCCGGATCCCGCCGAGGCGGTGGCGTACTACGCCATGGAGGAAGCCGAGTGGGACGGCACTACCGGAGAGGTCCGGGACAGCAGCAGCTCCGGGAACCACGGTACCGCAAGCGGCCTGGCGGATACCGTGGCGGACGCCAAGGCAGGGTGCCGGGCCGGTCGGTTTCCCCTTGATCTTTTGCTGCCGCGCAACGCCGTGGATACCGGACTGGACGTGGACGGGGAAATCGGCAGCCAGGGGACCATCGCTTTCTGGTACAAGGCGAACCGGGATTGGGATGCCGGTGGCGGAAACTGGCTGGTGGACGGATCTTCCTGGGGCGCCTTGAGCGTGGATATCCCCTTCCACTTCCGCCTGGACGGCAGCGGGGCCCTGGAATTCACCCTGGCGGACGAAGCAGGCAGCGCCTATGCGGTCACCTCCGGCGCTTTCTCCGGACTGGCCGGGACCTGGGTGCACCTGGCACTGACCTGGCGGGTCAGTCCCAATTTCCAGGAGCTGGCGATCTACAAGGACGGCGACCGTATTGCCAGTCAGACCTGGTCCCGGGGCGGCACGAGGTTGGCCGATGTTGCCGAGCTCTTTTTGGGAGACGCCCGCTGGCTGGGCAATTCGGCAAGGGGCCTGCTGGACGAGGCCTATATCTTCAGCGGCCAGCTGACGGAGCAGCAGATCCGGGATCTCATGGGCCGTAGCCGCGATTGCAACATCACCCTGGATCAGTTCCGGATCGACCACGATGGCGCGGGCATCAATTGCCTGCCGGAGACCGTGACCCTTGCCGCCGTGGGCAGCTCCGGCACGCCGGTTCCCGATTATACCGGAACCGTTACGCTGTCCACCTCCACCGGTAACGGCACGTGGACCCTCCAATCCGGTAATGGCACCCTCTCGGATCCGAGCGCCGATGACGGCACCGCCACCTACACTTTCGCCGCGGCGGACGGGGGCGAGGTGACCCTGGCGCTCCGCAACACCCACCGGGAGCGCCTGAACATCGACGCAGCCGACGGCACGGTCAGCGACGTCGATGATTCGGGGGATATGGTTTTCCGGCCCTACGGGTTCCTGGTTACCCCGGACCCTCTTCCCGACCAGGTGGCCGGTCGGGCCTTCGATCTGACCTTGACCGCCGCCGGCGAGATCCCCTCCGATCCCGGGTGCGGGGTGATCGAGGAGTACAGCGGCGACCAGGAGCTTCGCTTCTGGACCGTGCACGAGAACCCCGCTTCGGGGATCGAATCGGTGACCGTGGACGGTACGGCGATTCCGGACAGCGAAGCGGCGGCCGGGGACCGGACCGTGCGTTTCACGGATGGTCGGGCGCAGGTGCGCGTGAACTATCCGGATGCCGGCTCCATCCGTATCCGTGTCAAGGACGAGACCGGCATCGGTGAGCCGCCCGCCGGCAGCGGGAGCGAGGTGATCGGCGGCTCCGACGCCTTCGTCTGGCGGCCGTTCGGGTTCGATGTGCAGGTGCCCGCGGATACCGCGGAGACGGGGCCCTCCGGGGCGGTACTGGCCGCTGCGGGTCAGCCCTTCACCGCCGGGGTCCGCGCGGTGGTCTGGCAGGCCGCCGATGACGCGGACGGCAACGGGGCTCCGGATTCCGGGGCCGATCTCGCGGACAACGCCACCACGCCGAACTTCGGCAACGAGACCAATCCGGAAACCGTGGAGCTGGCTCCCGCCGTCGTCGCGCCGGCCTCGGGAGAGAACGGCGATCTGGTCAATGCGGCCTTCGATTTTTCGCCCGCGGGCGCCAGCGGCGGGGTCAGCCGTTCGGACGTGGAATGGAGCGAGGTGGGCTATGTGGAGCTGGCGGCATCGCTCATGGACGGGGATTACCTGGGGGCGGGCGGGATCGCCGGGCGGGCCCGGCAGGTGGGCCGTTTCATTCCCCACCATTTCCGCCTGTCCGCGCCCGGCCTGACGAACCGCGCCGACCTTACGGGATGCGCGGACCCGTTCACCTATATCGGCGAGCCCTTCGACATGCGGTTCACCCTGACCGCGGAAAACCGGCACGCGACCCCCACGGCCAATTTCCGGGGCGACTATGCCCGCCTGGATTCGGCCGCGGAGCTGAGCCCGGGGGCTACCGACGGAAACCGCACGCTGACCGGATCGCTTTCCGTGGCCAATGCCGCTTTCTCCGCCTGGGCGGACCCGGTAACCGGCACCGGACCGGGAAGCGCGGAGGTTTCGCTTCGTCTGTCGCTGGTCCGGGACGGCCCCGAGGGCCCCTATGCGCCCTTCCGGGTGGGCATTGCCCCCCGGGACGAGGACGGGGTGACCCTGCAGTCCTACGACCTCGATCTGGACGGGGACGGGGGCGACGACCACGCCCTGGTGGATCGGACGGAGCTGCGTTACGGGCGCCTGTACATCCAGAATGCCCACGGGCCGGAAACCGAGAACCTGGAGGTTCCCGTTCTTGCCCAGTACTTCACCGGCACCCATTTCGAGCGGAACGTGCAGGACGGCTGCACGCCGCTCAGCCGCAGCGGGCAGTCCGGGACGGGACGGATCCGGCTGTCCGACGGGGGCGGGTGGGTCAACGCGGACCAGGCGGTGGGTCTCCGTGGGGGCAGTGGCGGGCAAACCGAGGGGACAGCCGTCACCGGAATCGACGGCGGCAACGGCATTCTTACCCTGCTGGCGCCCGGCGCGGGGAGTACGGGGTACGCGGAGGTCCGGGTGGAACTGGGTGCGCATCCCTGGCTGCGCGGCGACTGGGACAACGACGGCAGCCACTCGGATGATCCGGAGGCCCGCGCGGTATTTGGCCGCTACCGTGGGGATGACCGCATCCTCTACTGGCAGGAGATATTTCCCTAGGGGTGCTCCCTTAGACCGATTGGCGGTTTTCCTATAGGATGAGCCCCGGATGCCTGGGGTTCGGGAGGAATCGCCCTTCGCTTCCCGGCGGTGTACATCCCGGGGACACACCATTCCGCGAGATGTTTCCTGCGAAAATGACTGCAAATCAGGGATCAGGTTCTGAAACTGCCGCTGTTTAACAAAAAGCGCTACGGCGAATCCTCCCTGGCGGTGGTGGATGTACGCGAAGGTGCGCTGATACTCGCCCTGCTCCGGAAGGGCGCCACCGTTCCCTGTCTGAGCGCGCTTACCCGAATCCCCCTTGCGGACCACGAGCAGAGCGATCCCGAACCCCTTGCCGAGCGGTTGGGCCGGGAGGTGGAGGAACGGGGGCTCGAGGGCTGTCCGGCCGCCACCCTGCTGTACCGGCCGCAATTCAGCCTGATCCTGACGGAGTCCCCCGGCGGGGTGGAAGGCGAGGACCTGCGGGCCGCCATGCAATGGCGAGTGCGCGACCTGCTGGACTTTCCCGTGGAGGATGCCGTCCTCGACGTCCTGCCCATTCCGGAGCTGGATCTGCCCGGCGAGGGTCCGCCCCTGTTCGTGGTGGCCGCCCAACGTAGGACCGTGAAAGAGCGGGTGCAGGCCGGCCGTGATGCCGGGCTGGACCTGCGGGTGGTGGATATCCCGGATATGGCGCACCGCAATCTGGGATTGCTGCTGCCCGATCAGGACGCCTCCGGAACCTGCCTGCTGGTACTGGATACGGAAAACCCCCTGATCAGCATCAGCCGCGGAGGGGAGCTGATCTTCAGCCGGCAGCTCGCCGTGGATATCGGCGAGGAGATCGAGGAGGTCGCCCGGCGGCTGGACGTGGAGGGGGACGAGGCGCGCCAACTGGCCGCATCGCATGGCCTGGCGGGAATGCCGGAGGCGCCCGGAAAGCGGGGGATGACCCCCGGGGCGTACCAGGGCCCTGAGGAGGGTGGTCTCGAGCTCGAAGCGGAGCCTTCCGTACAGCAGGCCGATCCCCTGCACGCGGCCCTGACCGACTACGCGGAGCGCCTGGCGCTGGAGGTCCAGCGGTCGCTGGACTATTACGATTCCCGCTTCCGTCAGGCCGCCATCCGCAAGGTGCACATTGCCGGCACGGGCAGCCGAGTGAACGGACTGGAGGAGTACCTGGCAGGGGCGCTGGGCCTGGATTTCCGGCAGTTCGACCCGTTGAGTCACCTGGAAACCACGGAGCTGCTCCGTAGCGAGGCCGGGGTCGACCAGGAGCTCCTTCAGGAAGCCGTCTACGCCATCGGTGCCGGCCTGCGGCTCATGGACGCGGGGGGCGGCTGATGCAGCAGATCAACCTCAATCGTCCGGAGCTGTGGCCGAAGCCGACGCCCTTTCCGGCCCGGTTCATGGCGCTGGCGCTCCTGGCTGCCGGTGCAGTGCTGGGTATAGGGCTGGCCGCGCTGGAATACCGGCAGGAGGGCGCCGCGGCAAGGCTTGAAGACGCCCGTCAGGAGCGGCAACGGGTGCAGACGCACCTCAATGGGCTTCGACAGGCCCACGAGAGCCGCCGCGGGGAGCTTTCCCGGCTGCGCAAGGAGGTGACGGAGCTCAAGGACCGCACCGGGACCCTTCGCCGGGCCCGGAAGGCCATGGAACGACGTCTGACGGCGGCCGGGAGCAAGGCTGAGCTGGTTCGGGCGCTGGGGCGGGCCCGAGCGGGGATGCCCGACATCTGGCTGACCCGGTTCGCGCTCACCGGCGTGGACGAGGTGGCGGTGGAGCTGGAAGGTCGCGCCCGCATACCGGAATCCATTCCCCGTTACCTGCAGGCGGTGGCCGACCAGACGGTTTTCCGCAAGGGATTCTTCGAGGACCTCTCCGCCGAGGCGCCGGAGGAGAGAACGGATGGCCTGCTCCGGTTCAGCAGCCGCACCCGGTTCAAGCTCGATGACGCCCGGGAGGCCGCTCGGTGAAGGACTGGTGGGCAAGGCTGGAGGCCCGGCTGGATGCGCGTACCCTCCGGGAACGGGTGCTGGTTTTCGCCGCGGTGACAGCGGTGCTGGGGTTCAGCGCCTACCGCCTCGCCATAGCCCCGGCCCTGGCAGAGCTGGAACGGCTCCAGGAGCGGGCGGATACGGTACGGGGCGAAGTCAAGCGCCTTCGCCACGAAGCATCCCGTCTGGATACGGTGAATTTACGGGAGGAAACGGCGCGGGTGAAAGGGCGACGGGCGGATCTGCGTGGAGCGCTCCGTGAAGAGCGCCGCGCCCTGCGCGCCCGGGTCGGCGAGTTCATCCGCCCGGAGCGCTTGATGCGGTTCTTCGAGGACCTGCTTCTCGCCCGCAATGCAGGGGATATCACGGTCAAGAAGATCAGCGGGCTGCAGCGGCAGCCCGTGGCCCTGAACGGTCCCGACGCCGCGAACCCCGCATCCGTTCCCCTGGCCCGGAAGGGGGTCGAGGTGGTGGTGGAGACGGACTACCCGAGCACCCTAGGCTTCCTGGACACGGTGGAGGGGCTGCCCTGGGCGGTCCAGATCACCGAGCTCGGCTACGAGGTCCTGTCCTATCCCCGGGCCCGGGTGTCGCTGACCGCCCATACCTTCCTGCTCGATGCAACGGGGAAGGGTGATGGCGCGTAGCCTTCGGGAGCTTTCCATAGCGGTGGGAGCGGGTCTGTTCCTTCCCGTGCTGATGCTGGCGGGCGTGACGCAGTTTCCGCCGGTCCAGGCAGGGGGCGGGAGGGTGGCCGATCCCACCCGCCCGCCCGAGGTGGCAGCGCCGGGCGGGGACCGTGGCTCGGGAGGGGGGGAGGCCGAGCGCCTCGTCCTCCAGACGCTGCTGCAGGGTCCGAGTCGGCGGCTGGCCATCATCAGCGGGCGGAGTGTCCGGGTGGGGGAGCGGATCGGCGGCTATACCGTACAGAACATCTTGCAGGATCGGGTCGTGCTCTCGGGGGAGGGGGGCACCCGGACTCTGCGATTGGCACCCACGTCCAGCATGGAAAAGGTTCCGAGTAATTGACTCGCCATTTTTGGGCCGCCTTGGCCGCCGCATTCCTGGCGACCGGCTGCGCGACGAAGGATGCTCCTCCCCGGGATAGTACACCGGCCCTGTCGTCTCCGGAGGCGGACAAGCAGAAGGACGCCGCCGATTCCTCCCGCGAGGAATCCGAGCACGCATCCCTGGATTCGGCGTCCATGCCCCCGCTTGAGGCCGCCCCGCCGCCCGGGGAAGAGCGCGGGGAAGCGGAGCGCTTCGACGTTTCCGCCCGCAAGGTTCCGGTGCGGGAGGTCCTACTGGGGCTGGTGGAGGGCACGCAGCACAGCGTCGTCATCAATCCCGAGGTGAGCGGGGAAGTTACCCTCAATCTGCGCAGCGTGACCGTTGCCGAGGCCCTGGATTTCCTGTCCCGGACCTACGGATACGGTGTCGAGCAGATCGGCAACCGGTTCCTGATCCGTCCTGCGGCGCTCCAGACCCGGACCTTCCGGATCAATTACCTGAACGTATCGCGCAAGGGCTCCAGCCAGACCCAGATCAGCTCCGGGCAGGTGACCCAGTCGGGCGCCATGGGCAATGCCCAGAGCGGGGGAAATACCGGGGACGGCGTGATCGGAAGCGAGATCAAGACCTCCTCCTCCGCGGATTTCTGGGACCAGCTGCGAAGCGGACTGGAGGCCATCCTGGAAGGCGGCCCCTCGGAGAAGGACCGCTTGGTGATGCACCCGGGCGCGGGGGTGGTGCTGGTCCGGGCCATGCCCAATACGCTGCACCAGGTGGCGGATTACCTGGAGGCCGTGGAAGGCGGTAGCCACCGGCAGGTGATCATTGAGGCCAAGGTGCTCGAGGTGCAGCTGAACAAGGCCCATGAGAGCGGAATCAACTGGGCCACCCTCGGCTCCTCCGGAGAGGGGCGCCTCGCCACCCGGCTGGGCAGCACCAGCAGTGGCGGCGCGACCGTGGGCGAGGCGCTGGAGCAGGGGGCCAGCCCCCCGGCGCTGTTGCCGCAGCTCCAGGGCATTAACCCGGACGGCTTCTTCTCCGCCGCCTTCTCCCTGGACAACTTCTCCGCGGTGCTGTCCTTGCTGGAAACGCAGGGGGATGTCAATGTACTGTCCAGTCCCCGGGTGGCGACGGTCAATAATCAGAAAGCCGTAATTAAGGTCGGTGTGGACGAGTTCTTCCTGACCGACGTGGAGCTGCAGAATACCGCCACCACGGGGGTGACGACCCAGCAGCAGAATTTCGACGTGGAGCTGACCCCGTTTTTCGACGGGATCGCCCTGGATGTGACACCGCAGATCAGCAAGAACGGCATGGTTACGCTTCATGTCCATCCGTCGGTTACCGAGGTCACCTCACAGCAGAAGCAGTTCCAGTTCAGTAATGAGCAGGTATTCCAGTTCCCGCTGGCGCGCAGTGACGTGCGTGAATCCGATTCCATTGTCCGGGCGCGTGACGGGGAGATCGTGGTCATCGGCGGACTGATGTCGGATTCCAATACCGATTCCCAGACCCGGGTCCCGGTCCTCGGCAGCATTCCCTTGCTGGGCGCCCTCTTTCGTCACGAGGAGCGTCGCCAGACCAAAAGGGAGCTGGTCATTCTGCTACGGCCCCGGATTGTGCACGGGAAGCCCGTGAAGGATGGGCGGCAGGAAGCCCTGCAGCGGATCTGGGACAGGGGGCTGCGCAAGACGGCGCCGGACGGGTGACAGGGGGAAGTCTTGTATAACAACTTTTTCGGGCTAAGCAGCGAGCCCTTCGCCCTCACTCCGGATACCGAGTTCTTCTTTAACGACCGTATCCGGCAGGAAGCGTTGAACACGCTCGTCTACGGGGTGCGCTCAGGGGAGGGCTTCATCAAGGTGGTGGGGGAGGTGGGAACCGGAAAGACCACCCTCTGCCGGCAGTTCCTGCAGGCCATCGAGGGCGAAGCCAAGACCGCCTACATCCTGGATCCCGTGCTGCGGGGCGAGGAGCTGGTACGGGCCCTGGCCCACGAGCTCGGCATCGAGCCCGGAAACCGCAGCCAGACGGAGCTGGTGGAGGCCATCAAGACGCTCATGCTGGAGACCTGGGAGCAGGGGCGCCCGGTGGTCCTGCTGCTGGACGAGGCCCAGGCTCTTCCCCTGGAAACCCTGGAGCAGCTTCGGCTGCTGTCCAACCTGGAAACCGAGAAGGCGAAGCTGCTACGCATCGTGCTCATGGGCCAGCCGGAGCTGGATGTTCGGCTTCGGGAGCCCACTATCCGCCAGCTCCGGCAGCGGATCGTCTATACCTACCGCCTGTTCCCGCTCGGGCGCGAGGATCTTAGCGGTTATCTGGAGCACCGCATGCGGGTGGCGGGATACAATGGTGGCCAGGTGTTCCGGCCCAATGCGGTTTCCACCCTGTACCGGGGCAGCCAGGGCATCCTCCGGCTGGTGAACATACTCGCCCACAAATCCCTGCTCGCGGCCTACGGTGATGGGGAGCCGCAGGTTCGGCGCCGCCACGTTCGCGCCGCCATTCGGGATACGGAATCCGCCCGCCGGGTACGCTGGCTGCCCATCGCCGGGGCGTGGGGGGCGCCGGTGCTGGCGACGGGGCACATGATCCTGAAGGGCGCCGGTTTCACGGGTCCGGCATGAGTCTCATCAATGAAGTCCTCCGGAAACTGGACCGTGAGCCCGCTTCCAGCCGGATGCGGAACCTGCCGCCGCACCTCCAGCCCGCGCGGCGGCACAGGCCCGGACAGGGCCATCTTGCCGGGTGGATTCTGGCCGCTTTTCTGGCGGGTGGGGTCTCCGGTGTCGGCGTCTGGTGGTGGACGAGCATGCAGGCGCGCCGTGCACCGGCGCCCGCCGCGGAGGGCCCGGGTGCCACGGAGCCCGCCGTACAGCAGCGAAAGGGGGAGACCCGGAAACCCGCCACCCCGCGGGAAGACGAGGGGGATACCGGCCCGGGCCCGGCTGCGGGGCAGGTGGCCCACCGGGAAAAGCCCGTTTCTCCGAAGCCCATTCCCGAGCCCCCCATGGCCGCGGCGCCGGAGTCCGGGGCCACGGCCCCGCCTCCGGAGGCCTCCGAACGGGACCGCTCCGGCGCGGCCGAGGGGGCGGAGGCCCTGCGCAGGCCCATGCTCAAGGAAAGCCCGGACATACCCCCGAAAATCGCCGTCAACCCGAATGCCGAACCGCTCCCCCGGGAGACCGCTGCCACCGGCGCTCCGGGCGCGGAGCAAGACCCGTCCCGGGCTTCGGTTCAAGTGGAGGTTCCGGATGAGGTGCGCAAACGCCGGCGGGCCTCCGCCCTGGCCCGCTCCGGATACCAGGCCCTGGAGGCGGGGCGCTACGCGGAGGCGCGCAGCCGGCTGCGGGAGGCCCTGCGCCTGGACCCCGGAAGCCCGGACGTCATGAATAACCTGGCCCTGGCCCGCTGGCGCTCCGGGCGAAAAAGCGAGGCGGTGGACGGTTTGCTGGACGGCGTGGCCGAGCATCCCGGCAACGTTCGTCTGGCCCGCAACCTGGCCCATTTCCTGATTCGGAAAGGAACTGACGAGCAACGTGCCAGTGGTGCCCCGATCCTCACCGAGGCTCTGGGCGAGCAGGACCGGGCGGAGCTTTACGCCCTCGTCGGCAGGCTGTATCGGGAATTGGGACGATTCGAGGAAGCCGCTACCATCTACCGCCACGGGCTGACCCGCAAGGGGTCCCGGTGGCGGCTCCTGCTCGGCCTGGGCCAGGCGCTGGAGAGTCGGGGCAAGCGCGAGGAGGCCCGGGAGGTCTATGGCAAGGCCCTTGACCGGCTCCCCGCCGGACAGGACCAGCTTCACGAGCGGCTTTCCGCCCGCATCCAGTCCCTCCGGCCGGGCGGCGATTGACACCGATTTTCTGGCGTGGTTTCGTTTGCGCCTTCAATACGCGGCCTGAGCAAGGCACACTGTCTATTCGGGATAGGGCAGGGCCCCTGTCTCGGTTGATTGCGTTGTTTTTCTGGATGGAGACCGACCTCCTCCTGTACCCTCCTCCCGGCCCGAACGGGCGGGAGGGGCCGGCCATGTGCCCTTGCCGAAATACAGCTGCAGCGGGCCCGCCGATCCGGGCCGATGAGACCGAAGAAAAGGAATGATCTGGGAAATGAACCGCTGGCTCCTCCCACAGGGGATCGAAGACGTCCTTCCCGAACGGGCCGAGGCCATCGAAGGGCTCCGCCGGCGCGTGCTGGACCTGTACCATCGGTGGGGCTATGCCCTCATCATGCCGCCCGAGGTGGAATTCCTCGATTCCCTGCTGACCGGGGTGGGGGGCGATCTCAGCCTACGCACCATGAAGGTGGTGGACCAGGCCAGCGGCCATCTCATGGGCTTCCGCGCGGACATGACCCCGCAGGTGGCCAGAGTGGACGCCAACCGCCTGGAAGGCGAGGGGCCCCGTCGGCTGTGCTACGCAGGCAGCGTCCTGCGTGCCCATCCGGACAACTACGGACGCTCCCGCGCCCCCCTGCAGATAGGCGCCGAGGTGTTCGGAGTGGCGGGACCCACCGCCGATGCCGAGGTGATCGGCCTGATGGCCGCCACCCTCAGCGAGGTGGGCATCCGCGACTTCACCCTGGACCTTGGTCACGTGGGCCTGTATCGGGCGCTGGTAAAAGCGCTGGACGCCGACGCGGACAGCGAGGCGCGACTGCGGGACGCCGTCCGGCGCAAGGACCGGGAGGCCCTGGGGGAAACCCTGGAAGAGCTCGGTGCCGACGCCGACGTCCGGCGGGCCCTGGAGGTCCTTCCCACCCTTCACGGCGGCATGGAGGTCCTCGACGAGGCCCGTTCGTGCGCGGTGAACACCGAGGCCGCCCAGGCCCTGGACGGGCTGGAGGTCCTGGTGGAACATCTGCACCGGCGGGATCTGGGCGACCACCTGAGCTTCGATCTGGGCGAGGTGCGGGGCTATGACTACCATACCGGTCCGGTGTTCTCCGCCTACGTGAGTGGCCAGGGAGAGGCTGTTTTCTACGGCGGCCGCTACGACGGCATCGGCGGCGCTTTCGGCCGCAGTCGCCCGGCCACCGGGATAAGCGGTGACCTCAAGCTGCTGGCCGATCTGATGCCCCGGGAGGGAGCGGCTCCCGCCGGCGTGCTCGCCCCCGCGGAAGGGCCGGATGCGCTACAGCGGGCGATCCAGAGCCTGCGTGCCCAGGGGGTCCGCGTGGTGCAGGCCCTGGAGGGCCTTTCGGAGGCGGATTTTCAGGCCGAAGCGCGCCGGCTCGGCTGTGCCCAGATCCTGGTGCACGACGAGGGGCAAGGGTGGCGCACCAAGCCCGTCGAGCCGCAAGCAGACGAATAACCGGAAAGCGAAAAGGCATGGATAGGAATGTGCTGGTCGTAGGAACCCAGTGGGGGGACGAGGGGAAAGGCAAGATCGTCGATCTCCTCACCGAGCAAGCCGATGTGGTGGTCCGCTTCCAGGGGGGGCACAACGCCGGCCATACCCTGGTCATCGGCGGGGAGAAGACGGTTCTCCACCTGATTCCTTCCGGGATCCTGCACCCCGGCGTGGAATGCCTGATCGGCAACGGGGTGGTTCTCGAGCCCGAGGCTTTCCTGGAGGAAGTGGACCGTCTGGAGCAGGCCGGGCAGTCGGTCAAGGGGCGCCTGTTCATCTCCAACGCCTGCCCGCTAATCCTTCCCCACCACCACCTGCTGGACCATGCCCGGGAACGGGCCCGAGGCAGCCAGAAGATCGGCACCACCGGCCGGGGTATCGGGCCCGCCTACGAGGACAAGGTGGCCCGGCGCGCCATCCGGGTGGCGGATCTGTTCCACCGCGAGGTTCTGGCCGCCAAGCTGGGCGAGGCCCTGGACTACTACAATTTCATCCTTGAGCACTATTTCCGCGCGCAGTCGGTGGATTTCCAGGAAACCCTCGACCGGCTGGTGGCGCTCGCCGAGCGCTTAGCACCCTTCGTCGATGATACTGTGGAACGGTTGAACGGCCACCGCGGCGCCGGAAAGCGGATCCTGTTCGAGGGCGCCCAGGGAACCTGGCTCGACGTCGACCATGGCACTTATCCTTACGTGACGTCGTCCAATACGGTGGCCGGCGGCGCCAGCCCCGGGGCGGGGGTGGGGCCGAGCGCGCTTGGGACCGTGGTGGGGGTGACCAAGGCCTATACCACGCGCGTGGGCTCCGGACCCTTCCCCACCGAGCTGGACGACGAGGACGCCGAGCACATGGCCTCCCGCGGCGGGGAGTTCGGCGCCACCACCGGCCGGGCGCGCCGTTGCGGCTGGTTCGACGCCGTGGCCCTGCGCCGTTCGGTCGTGGTCAATGGCGTCCATCAGCTGTGTGTGACCAAACTGGATGTACTGGACGGGCTGGACCGGATCCGCGTCTGCACCGGTTACCGGTGGAACGGCAAGGTGAGCTTGACCCCGCCGGTGGGCGCGGAGGCCCTGTCCGAATGCGAGCCGGTTTACGAGGACCTGCCTGGCTGGAGCGAATCCACCTCCGGGGTATGTTCCCGCGAGGCGCTTCCCCAGGCGGCTACCGACTACCTTGACCGCCTTGCCGAGCTGACCGGTGTGCCGATCGTGATGATCTCCACCGGTCCGGAGCGGGACGAGACCATCGTGCTGGAAGACCCATTCGGTGGCTGACCTGAAGGGCATGAACGAAAAAGCCCCGCGTTTCCGCGGGGCTTCATGCTTTCGGTCTGGTGCCGAGGGCCGGAGTCGAACCGGCACGGGGGAAAACCCCACTAGATCCTGAATCTAGCGCGTCTACCAGTTCCGCCACCTCGGCGAGAGGCGGCTAATTAAACAACACCGCACAAGGTTGGGTCAATGGCCAATTTCGAAGACGATCCCCAGCGAGATCGGGAAGCGGAGCGCTACGAGCGGCCGATCCCGAGCCGCGAATTCATACTCGATTTCCTCCGGGAGCATACTAATGCCCCGGTGGACGAGGAGTTCGTCGCCAACGGCCTGGAGATGGAGGACGAGGAGCAGCGGACCGCCTTGAACCGCCGTCTGCGGGCCATGGAGCGCGACGGGCAGCTAATCCGCACCCGCCGCAATCTGTACGGCCTCCCGGAGCGCATGGATCTGGTGCGCGGGAAGGTGACCGCCCATCCGGACGGCTTCGGCTTCCTGGTTCCCGAGGACCGGGACCAGAAGGATCTCTTTTTGTCCCCGCGGGAAATGCGCCAGGTCATGCACGGCGACCGGGTGGTGGCCCGCCTGGTGGGCTTCGACAAGCGCGGCCGGCCCGAGGGGGCCGTGGTACGCATCGTGGAGCGGGGCCAGGAGCGTGTTGTGGGGCGCCTCGACGAAGAGGACGGCATTCACTTCGTGGTGCCGGATGAGAAGCGCCTGACCCAGAATATCCTCGTTCCCCCCGGGGAGGACGGCGGCGCCAAGCTGGGCGAGATCGTCAGCCTGGAGATCATCCATTATCCCACCCCCAAGAAGCAGCCCACCGGAAGGGTGATCGAGATCGTCGGCGAGCACCTGACACCGGAGGTGGAGGTGGAGATCGTCATGCGCAAGCATGGCATTCCCCACACCTGGCCGGACGAGGTGCTGACCGAGGCGGAAAAGGTTCCCCAGAGTGTTTCCCCCGAGGATATCGGTGACCGGGAGGACCTGCGGGCCCTGCCCCTGGTGACCATCGACGGTGCCGATGCGCGGGACTTCGACGATGCCGTATTCGCCGAGCGTGCGGGGGACGGATTCCGCCTGATCGTGGCCATCGCCGACGTCTCCAGCTATGTGAAGCCGAACGCGTCGCTGGACAAGGAGGGCTACCACCGGGGCAACTCCACCTACTTCCCGCAGCGGGTGGTGCCCATGCTGCCCGAGGCGCTATCCAACGGCATCTGCTCCCTGAACCCCGGCGTCGACCGGCTGACGCTCGCCTGCGAGATGCACGTCACCAGCGACGGCGAGGTGGATCAGTACCGGTTCTTCGAGGCGGTCATGCACTCCCATGCGCGACTCACCTATTCCCAGGTGGCGGCCATGATGGAGGACGGCGACGAGGCGGTTCGCGAGGAGTATTCCCACCTGCTGCCGCAGCTTGAGACTCTCTACGAGCTCTACCGGACCCTGCACAAGGCGCGGGTCGAGCGCGGCGCCATCGAGTTCGAGGGCCTGGAGACGCAGATCGTCTTCGGCGAGAACAACCAGATCGAGATGATCGTCCCCTATGAGCGGCGCGATGCCCACCGGCTCATCGAGGAATGCATGCTGGCGGCCAACGAGAGCGCCGCGCGCCTGTTCGCCGACAAAAAGGAACCGGCGCTTTTCCGGGTCCACGAGCCGCCCGCCGAAGAGAAGCTGGAGAACCTGCGCGACTTTCTGAAGACCATCGGTCTGGACCTGGGGCCGGAGGACCCGCCAACGCCCAAGTCCTTCGGACGCGTGCTGGAGGAAGCCCGCGGCCGCAGGGACGGCCACCTGATCGAGACCGTCATGCTGCGCTCCATGCAGCAGGCCCAGTACCGGCCCGACAATCAGGGCCACTTCGGACTCTCCTATGATCATTACACCCACTTCACCTCGCCCATCCGCCGGTATCCCGATCTGGTGGTGCACCGGCGCATCAAGGACATCCTCGCCGGACGCCGGGTCAAGGAGGGCAAGAAGGAGGCCTTCAAGGCCAATCTGGCCGAGATCGGCGAGCACACCTCCGCCACCGAGCGTCGCTCCGAGCTGGCGGAGCGGGAGACCGTGGACTGGCTCAAGTGCCAGTACATGCAGGAGCACCTGGGCGAGGAGTACGACGCGGTGATCGCCGGCGTCACCGGCTTCGGCGTCTTCGCCGAGCTGACCGGGGTCTACGTGGAGGGGCTGGTACACATCACCAACCTCGAGGACGACTACTACCACTTCGACCCTGTCCATCATCTGCTGCGCGGTGAGCGCACCGGTCGCATCTACCAGCTCGGCGATCCCCTCCGGGTCAAGGTTGCCCGGGTGGACGTGGACGATCTGAAGATCGATCTGGGGCTGGTGAAGAGTCCCGCGGAGATGGGTGCCCACCAGGAGGAGGCCGAGCCCTCCACCGCGGACGACTAGCAGGCCGCCGAAAGGGTAGGGCCCATGTGGGATTGGATGGGCTACGGTTTCCGGGCCGAGCTGTATGCCATTGTCGGGCATGTGCTGACCGGAGTCTTCATCCTCCTCATCCTGTCCTCCCGGGAGGAGACCCAGTCCCCGTTCGGCTGGCTTCTGGCCGTGGTGTTCGTGCCCTGGGTGGCGGGCCCGGCCTATCTGATTTTCGGGGGCTACCGCGTCCGCCGGGTGGCCGGCCGGCGGGTGCAGCGGGACCGACAGTTCATGCGAACCCTGCCGCCCCAGCTCGGCGGGATGTCCGAAGAGGCGGCGGAATCCACTCTTGGCTCCGATTCCCGCCGCTCCGTGCTGCAGGACTATCCCAATTCCACTGGCAACGAGGTGGAGGTCTTCGGGCACGGCGAGGAGAAATACGCCCGCCTGGAGGCCGATATACGCGCCGCCCGCGACCACATCCATCTGGCCTATTACTTGTGGGCCAACGACAGCACCGGGATGTGGCTGCGGGACCTCCTGACGGAAAAGGTCGAGGAGGGCGTGGAGGTTCGGGTCCTATATGACGCCTGGGGGGCTCCCACGGCCGGCTGGCTGCTCCGTCCCCTGCGCCGCGCGGGCGGCTGGGTACGTGCTTTCGCGCCCTTGCTGTCGCCTTCCACCATCCTCGGCGCGAATCTCCGTAACCACCGGAAGATCGTGGTGCTGGACGGCAAGGTGGCCTACACCGGCGGCATCAATATCGGCGACGATTACCGGGGCCGGGAGGGACCGCGGCTGTGGAAGGATCTCCATCTGCGGGCCGATGGGCCCGTCACCCGGCAGATCGCTTCCATTTTCGCCAAGGACTGGCATTACGTGACGGGATCCGCGCTGGTGGCACCGCGCTTCTATCCCCGTATGCAGGCGGACGGGCCTAGCGTGGCGCGCGTTCTCCCGTCGGGACCGGGCCAGTACTGGCGGGCCTTTCACGAGACCATATTCAACGCCATCACCTCCGCCCAGGACTGGATTCAGGTGGTCACCCCTTACTACGTCCCCGACCAGAGCATGCAGATGGCGCTAGGCAGCGCCGCCCGACGGGGCGTCCGGGTGCGGATGCTGGTGCCGCGCCACAACAACCACCCCATGGTGGCCGCGGCCAGCAACTCCTTCTACGAGGAGCTGCTCGAAGCCGGCGTGGAGATCTACCGCAGCCAGCAGGGAATGGTGCACGGCAAGCAGGTGACCGTGGACGGCCGTTGGGCCACGGTGGGCTCCGCCAACCTGGACGCCCGTTCCTTCTATCTTAATTACGAGCTCAACGTGATCCTGAAGGATCAGGGCCCCATCAACCACCTCTCCATGCTCTTCGAGGACGAGCTGCACACGGCGGGGCGCGTCACCCTGGAGGACTATCGCCACCGGCCCGCCTGGAAGAGCAGTCTCGAGGGCCTGGCCCGCACCTTGAGCCCCATGCTATGAGCGATCCCGAGGACCATCTCTTCGGCATTCACAGTGTCATGGCGGCCCTGGAGGCGGGGACCGCCCTGGCTGAGGTGCGCATCGCAAGGGATTTCCACGGCAAGCGTCTTGCCCGGGTGGAGGGCGAGGCCAGGAAGCGGGGTATCCGGGTACGTCATGTCCCGCGCGAGGACCTGGACCGGCGCGCCGGGGGCGGGCGGCACCAGGGGGTGGTGGGGCGCGTGGAGCCGGTGGCCCTGTGGGGCGAGCGGGACCTGCACGACCACCTGGAGACGCTCACCGAAGCGCCTCTGCTCCTGCTCCTGGACGGGGTCACCGATCCCCGCAATCTTGGTGCCTGCCTGCGCACCGCCGATGCCGCCGGGGTTCATGCCGTGGTGGCGCCCCGGGACCGCTGCGCGCCGGTGAACGCTACCGCCCGCAAGGTGGCCACCGGCGCGGCGGAGACCGTGCCGGTGGCCGTGGTACCCAACCTGGCGCGCGCCATGGACGCCCTCAAGGAGCGGGGCATCTTCCTTCTCGGCACCTCGGATCGGGCCGCGGAGCCCTGGTACAGCGCGGAGTGTACCGGGGCCATCGGGTGGGTGCTGGGCGCGGAGGGGGAGGGCATGCGCGACCTCACCGCCAAGAAGTGCGACGCCCTCTACGCCATACCCATGGCCGGCCAGGTAACCAGCCTGAATGTCTCGGTGGCCACGGGAATCGTTTTGTTCGAGGCGGTACGACAGCGGGATTAAAGGGGCGCAAGCCCGGCGGGTCGAGCCGGGAAGCGCGCAATATCCCTTCCACGCAAATCGCCTTCGCGTTATAAGCCCTGGTCGGGTCGGAGATGGCTTCCAATACAAGGGGGGATAGCTCATGTCCCATAGGCCGGATTCCCGGCGGGCCTACGCGCGAACCTGTACCAACTGCGGAAAACGGCGCAAGGCCACCGACCCCAGTCCGCCCTGGATGTGTCCGGGCTGCGGCCGTGATCTGCCGCCGCGCGATGACGGCGGGGCGCTGCGCCTGCGGATCGCCGCCACGCTCCTGCCGGAGGAGGAAGCTCCCGATGGATTGATTCTCGCAGGCCGGGCGGCTGTCTGGATCGCCCTTGCAGTCTGGGGGCTCCATTTCATCACCCTGGACCCGGCGACGAACGCCATCGGCCGCTCCTTCATGCATCAGATCAACCTGCCTTTCCATGAGGCCGGCCATGTCCTGTTCCGGCCCTTGGGCCGCTTCATGACCATCCTCGGCGGCTCTTTGTTCCAGGTCCTGGTGCCGCTCATCGTCGCCGCCGCCTTCCTGGTGCGGCTGCATCCCTTCGGCGTGGCCGTGGGGCTTTGGTGGGCCGGGCAGAGCCTCATGGACGTTGGTCCCTATATCCACGATGCGCGCAGGATGTCCCTGCCCTTGATCGGCGGGGGAACCGGCCAGGACCGCCCCTGGCTCCACGATTGGCATAACCTCTTGAGCCGGTTGGATCTGCTTTCCTGGGACCAGGCACTGGCCGGGGTGGCCCATGCCCTCGGCGCTGCATTCCTGTTATCGGGCTTGGGGTGGGGGGCGATTGCCCTGTACAGGAGCTGGATGGCCATGCGGGAGGGGTCCGCAAGGGGCCCGGGGCGCTAGACCGGCGGGGCGCTCCGTCGTCGGCGCGGCGATTCCCGGGCCGTCCCATGGATCCGGGGAACGCCTAACCGGGATGATGATATGACGCCCGTGCCGAATCAGGAATGCGGCTTCAAGCGGCCAGGCAAGAACCCGGTTGTAGCCGGGACTTGGCGGATGCGCCGCTAGGGCCTACAATAACGCGTTTTCCATCCTTGCTCTGCCGGGGTCGGTAGGGCTTTATCCGTAAGGAGAGGAAGTCGTGACCCATTACGAGATCCTGTTCATCGTCCATCCTGACCAGAGCGATCAGGTCCCGCCCCTCGTCGAGAAGTACAAGGGCATGCTCACCCAGAACGGGGGGACCGTCCACCGCGAGGAGGACTGGGGCCGGCGCAAGCTCGCCTATCCCATCAACAAGGTGCACAAGGGCCACTACGTCCTGCTGAACGTCGAGTGCGACACGGCGGAAGTGGACGAGATGGCCGAGGCCTTCCGCTTCAACGACGCCATTCTCCGGCACATGGTGGTGCGCAAGGACCGGGCCGAGACCGAGTCCACCCCCATCTACAAGTCGCTGAAGGAGAAGGACAAGGGGTCCGGCGGCGGGGAGCGTGGCCAGTCCGAGCGTCCGCAGCCCAGTGAGGAGCAGCCCGAAGCGGAGCCCGAGTCTCCGGAATCCGCCGAGGTTTCCGAGTAATACCGGGGCGTGGCGGCGGGATGTCCGAGCCCGAAAACCGGATCTGCCTGGAGGGCACAGTGCTGCCCGGGGCGGAGACGCGCTGGACACCCGCGGGCCTGCCGCTGACCCGCTTCGAGCTGGAGCACAGCTCCCGGGTCGTCATCGCCGAGATGAAGCGGGTCGTGCAATGCCGGATAACCGTGGTTGCCCTCGGGGAGGCCCTGAGCGGCCAGGCCAAGGGGCTGGCCGCCGGAGGCGCCTGCCGCGTGGAAGGGGTTCTGGGACAGCGTGTCCGTCGGTGGCGTGGCGAGGAGCCCATGTACGGGCGCTTCGAGCTGCATGCCACGACCCTGAGCCCCCTGAACGGGCCTCCCAACGAACCCGAATGAATGATTGTCAGGAATAGGAGCATAGGAAATGCGCCCGAGCTTTCGTCGTCGTAAGGTCTGCCGGTTCTGCGTGGACGGTGTGAACGAGATCGACTACAAGGACGTTCGTACCCTGGAGAACAATATTACCGACCAGGGCAAGATCGTGCCGAGCCGTATTACGGGAACCTGCAGCCGCCATCAGCGCATGCTGGCCAAGGCCATCAAGCGCGCCCGCGCCATCGCTCTGATCCCGTTTACTGTCCGCTAAGGGCGTGACCAAGCTCGCCCAGCTCATCCTCGGGGGTCGGCTGCCGGCGGCGGTGATTACCGCCGGCCTTTTCCTGGTGGCGACCCTGCTCCCCCTGCTGGGGGGATTGATCGGGCTCGTGGCCGCGGTCCCGGCCGTGGTCATCGGCTGGCACGTGGGCGGGCGCGGCGTGCTGGAAGTGGGCCTGCTCGCCGGGGCCCTGGTGGGTCTGGCCACGCAGAGCCTGCTGCTGCCGCTTTTCTGGCTGGCCGCCTTCTGGCTCCCCGTGGGCATCGCCGCTGTGATGCTGCGTCGGGGCCCCGTGTTCGCCCAGGTGGGGCTTGTCCAGACGCTCCTGGTCCTTTCGGGGCTCGGCATCTGGGTCCTCGCCGTCGAGGGGAGCCCCCAGGCACTGGTGGCGGACTGGGTTACCGGGGTACTCGAGAACTGGGTCGATTCCCGCGGCCTGCCCGAGGATCAGGCCCAGCGAGTCATGGGTGAGCTGCACGCCAATGTGATCCCGGTCCTGGGGCGCTTCCTGCCGGGGGTGATCGGGGCCGGGGTCCTGATCACTTGGTGGGCGAATCTTCTGGGCGGTCTCGCCCTGGCCGCCCGCATCGGCGAGAACCCGGATGTGGCCGATAGCCTGCGCGCCTTCCGTCTTCCGGACGCCTCGGTCTGGCCGATGATCGCCCTGGGCGTTGTCGCCTGGCTGGGCGCGGGTGGCGCCATCGGCTACTGGGCGGCGAACGGTCTGCTCGCGGTGGCCATGCTGTTCCTCGGCCAGGGGCTGGCGGTGGTGCACAGCGCCCGCTTGGCTTTCGGCTGGGGGCAGGGCTGGCTGGTGGTGTTCTATATCTTGGTGGGCCTGTTCGTGCAATTGACGCTGGCCGTCGCCCTGCTTGGGCTGGCGGACGTATGGGCCGATTTCCGAAACAAGCTCAAGGGTGCCGGGTCCGCCTGACCCGGGATCCTGGACTTCCGAATAAGGAGGATATGATGGAGGTCATCCTGCTGGAGAAGGTGGAGAATCTGGGAGGCCTTGGCGAAGTGGTCAAGGTGGCTCCGGGCTATGCCCGGAACTATCTGGTCCCCAAGGAGAAGGCCCTGCCGGCCACCGAAGCGAACAAGAAGCGCTTCGAGGCCCAGCGCAAGGCATTCGAGGCACGTCAGGCGGAGCTGCTGCATCACTACCGAACCATGGGGAATCAGATCGAAGGCACCACCATCCAGCTGGATCGGCGGGTGGCCGAGGCCGGGCGGCTCTTCGGCTCCGTGTCCAATGCCGACATCGCCGATGCCCTCAAGGAGCAGGGGTTCGATGTGGAGCGAGGCATGATTCTGCTTCCGCAAGGGCCCATGAAGGAGGTCGGGGACCACGAGGTGCACGTGCGGCTGCATCCGGATGTTACTGTTACCATCACGGTCTCCATAGCCGGCATCTGAAGTCGGCGCATCCTCTCCCTCGCCAGGGGCCTTCAGGCTCCGGCAGGGAGCGCGGAAACGGGGTATTTCGGGTGTGCTGAATACCGATGAGCTGAAAGTCCCGCCCCATTCCGTGGAGGCGGAGCAGTCGGTCCTGGGCGGTTTGCTGCTCGACGAGAATGCCTGGGACCGGGTGGCGGACGTACTCAGCACCGATGCCTTCTATCGCCACGATCACCAGCTTATATTCGATGCCGTGGGCCAGCTGGTGGACCAGAACCGGCCCGCGGACATCGTCACCGTGGCGGAGGTTCTGGAGCGGCAGGGCAAGCTGGAGGAGTCCGGCGGTACCGCCTATCTGGCGACACTGGCCAACAACACCCCCACCACCGCCAACATCATCCATTACGCGAATGCCGTCCGCGAACGGGCGGTGCTTCGCTCCCTGATCCAGGTGGCGGGAGATATATCCGAGAGCGCCTTCCATCCCGGCGACCACTCCGTCGCCGAGATCCTGGATACCGCCGAACAGCGCATCTTCCGCATTGCGGACCAGTCCAATCAGCGCCGCGGGGGCTTCTCCCCCCTCCGGGAGCTGCTGCGCGAGAGCGTCGAGCGGCTGGACGAGCTGTTCCAGCGCGATGACCCCATAACCGGCCTCACCACCGGCTTCGACGATCTCGACGACAAGACCTCCGGACTCCAGGCTTCGGACCTCATCATCATCGCCGGCCGCCCCAGCATGGGGAAGACCTCCTTCGTCATGAACATGGCCGAATCCGTCTGCGTGCGCGGCGATGCCCCGGTGGCCATCTTCAGCCTGGAGATGCCGCGCGAGCAGCTCACCATGCGGCTGCTTTCCTCCCGAGCCCGCATCGATGCCCACAAGATGCGCAACGGCAACCTCCACGACGACGACTGGCCCAAGCTCACCAAGGCCGTGGGCGAGCTCTCCGAGGCCCCCCTGTTCATCGACGATACGCCCGGACTCGGCCCCATGGAGATGCGGGCCCGCTGCCGCCGGCTGAAGCGGGAGCACGGTCTCGGCCTGGTCATCGTCGATTACCTGCAGCTCATGCAGGGCTCCTCGGACGCCGAGAACCGAGCCACGGAGATCTCGCAGATCTCCCGGTCCCTCAAGGCCCTGGCCCGGGAGCTGGACGTCCCGGTGATCGCGCTCTCCCAGCTTAATCGCGGCCTGGAGCAGCGCCAGGACAAGCGGCCCATGATGTCCGACCTCCGCGAATCCGGCGCCATCGAGCAGGATGCGGATGTCATCATGTTCATCTACCGGGATGAGGTCTATCATCCCGACAATCCGGAAACAAAGGGGATTGCCGAGCTGATTATCGGCAAGCAGCGGAACGGGCCCACCGGCAAGGTCCGGCTCACCTTCCTTAATGAATACACCCGCTTCGAGAATTACGCGGGGCCTGAGCTCGCCGAGGACCTGTGACGTGGGCAGGCCTTCCCGGGTCCGGGTTTCCGCCCGCGCACTCGCCCACAACCTGAAGGTGGCCCAGCGGCAGGCGTCCGACTCCCGGATCATGACCATCGTCAAGGCGGACGCGTACGGACACGGCCTGGAATGGGCCGCCGGTGTCCTGGAGGAAAGCGGCGCCCACGCCTTCGGAGTGGCCTGTATCGAGGAGGGCATCCGGCTCCGGGAGGCGGGTATCCGGTGCCCGGTTTTCATTTTGGAGGGCTTCTTCCATCCCGATGAGCTGCGGGCGGTCCAGGCGCTCGACCTGGGCCTGGTGCTTCACCATCCGGAGCAGATCGAAGCGGTGCTGGAAGAGGGCACCGAGGCGGCGCCCATCCCCTGTTTCCTCAAGGTGGATAGCGGCATGCATCGGCTCGGCGTCTCACCGCGGGAGGCGCCCCTGCACGCCGAACGGCTCGCCCGCTCGCCCGGAGTGGCCTGGTACGGGCTGCTGAGCCACATGGCCCGCGCGGACACCCCCGATGATCCCTATAATGCTGGGCAGATCGACTGTCTGCGACGGGTGGCCGCGATGCTGCCGGATGGGTGCCCCCTTTCCCTGGCCAATTCCGCCGCCCTTCTGGCCCTGCCGCATTCCCACATGGACTGGGTACGTCCGGGGCTGATGCTGTTCGGCGCATCGCCGCTGGAAGGTCGGAGCGGTGCGGAGCTCGGCCTGGAGCCGGTTCTGCACCTGGAATCCCGTGTCATCGCCGTGCGCCATCTCGAGCCCGGGCAGTGGCTGGGGTACGGCACCGGGTTCCAGGCGGAGGAGCCCGTGCGGGTGGGCGTGGTGCCCCTCGGGTATGGCGATGGCTATCCGCGCCATCTGGAGACCGGCACTCCGGTGCGCGTGGGGGACAAGCCCACCCGGACCCTGGGGCGCGTCTGTATGGACATGACCTTCGTCGATCTCAGTTCCCTGCCGGAGGAAGGAGAGGATTCCCTCGTGGAGCTTCTGGGCCCCGGTGTACCGGCGGAAATCCTGGCCCGCGGGGCGGGCACCATTCCCTACGAGATCCTGTGCGGCCTGCGCAACCGGTTGCGGCGGGTTACCCAGTGATCTCGGCGGTCCTGGGCAAGATCGGTGGGTGGGCCCTGTTCTACCTGGGCCGCTGGGGGGAAGCGGTCCTGCTCTTCGTCCGCACCCTGCTGTTCACCTTCAGCCGGCCCCTGTATCTGCGCAATCTGATCTACCAGCTGGAGTTCATCGGCATCAACTCGCTGCCGGTGGTGCTACTAACCTCCGCCTTCACGGGCATGGTTCTGGCCCTGCAGATATTCAGCGGGTTCGCCCGCTTCGGTGCCGAGAGTATGACGGGAACGGTAGTGGGCTACTCCATCGTGCGTGAGCTGGGGCCGGTGCTGGTGGGCCTCATGGTGGCGGGGCGCGCCGGCGCGGCCATGGCCGCCGAGCTGGGCACCATGCGCGTCACGCAGCAGATCGACGCCCTGTACGCGCTGTCCGCCGACCCGGTCCGCTATCTGATCGTGCCCCGCTTCTGGGCCGGGGTGATCGCGCTGCCCCTTTTGGTGACCATCGGCGACTTCGTGGGCATGTGGGCGAGCTATGCCCTGAGCGTGGGCGTGCTCGGCGCCAATCCCGTGGTGTATTGGGACAGCATGTTCGATTTCATGGAGCTCTGGGACTTTTACTCGGGCCTTATCAAGGCCACGGTGTTCGGTGGGATCATCGCTTTCGTGGCCAGCTATGAAGGCTTCACCACCAAGGGCGGCGCGCGCGGCGTGGGCGGTGCCACCACGCGCGCCGTGGTCAGTGCCGCTACCCTGATCCTGGCCGCAAACTACTTCATCACCTATCTGGTGGTCTGAACATGACGGAGCCGATCCTCGAGATCCGCGGTATGCGCAAGGCCTTCGGCGACTTCGTGGTCTGGGAGGGCGGCGACCTCGTTCTGCAGGAGGGGGAGACCCATGCCGTCATCGGCGGCAGCGGCACCGGGAAGTCGGTGCTGCTGAAAACCGTGCTGGGTTTGCTGGAGCCGGATGCCGGCTCGGTGCGCTTCCGTGGTCGGGAGGTGGTGGGAGCGAACGGGGACGTGCGCTCCAAGATCGTCCGCGAGATCGGCATGCTGTTCCAGGACGCCGCCCTGTTCGACAGCATGAATGTGGGAGAGAACGTGGCCTTCGAGCTGGAGCAGCTCAAGCTCATGAAGCGCAAGGCGATCCGCGAACGGGTGGCGGAGGTGCTGGAGTGGGTGGGCCTTCCCGGCATCGAGAAGCGGGATCCGGCACAGCTGTCCGGGGGCATGCGCAAGCGGGTGGGATTGGCCCGCGCCCTGGCCAGCGGGCCCAAGCTCATGCTGTATGATGAGCCCACCACCGGGCTGGACCCCATCACCAGCGACGTCATCAACGAGCTGATCATCTACCTTCGCGAGAAGACGCACACTTCCGGGCTGGTCATTACCCATGACATGCCCAGCGCCTACAAGATCGCCGACCGCATCAGCATGCTCTACAAGGGGCGCCTGATCTTCACCGGAACCCCAGAGGAAGTCCGTACAACCGATCACCCCGTGGTGTCCCAATTCGTGCATGGCCGGGCCCACGGTCCCATCACCAACGGGGCGTAAGGAAAACGCATGTTCGGAACCGAGCAAAAGGTCGGTCTCTTCATCGTCGCCACCCTGGTCCTGTTGGGGCTCGGGACGTTTCTCATCGGCGATATGCAGCCAATCGGCGCTCCGGAACGGCAGCACTTCACGGCCACCTTCTCCGATGTGCAGGGCCTCAAGGAGCAGGCGCCGGTGCGCATGGCGGGTGTGGAGATCGGCGAGGTGGGGGAGATCCGCCTGGCCAACGGCAAGGCCAAGGTGGAGCTGCTGCTCCGCCCGGACGTCCGCCTGCCCAAGGGCACCCGGGCGCTTATCGGCGGTTCCGGACTGGTGGGGGACAAGTACGTGATCCTCACCTATCCCGAGGAAGAACGGGACGAATCCGGTCCCGGAAAAGAGGGGAAGGGCAAAGAGGGGGCCCGGTCCGGGAACGGGATGACCACGGTGGCGCAGAGTGGGGAGCGGGGCCGGGAGTATCTGCCCGAGGGCGCCGATATCCCCGAGGAGTCGCGGGCCCGGGACCTGGATGACCTGATGCGTACCTTCGGGGCCGTGGGCGAGGACGTGAAAGAGGTCACGGAAACCCTCCGGAATGTATTCGGCAACGACGAAGGCGAGCAGAAGCTGCAGGGAATCCTGGACAACGTCAATCAGCTCGCAGCCGATCTGCGCGGGATGGCCGCGGAGAACCGGGAGGACATCCGCAAGGTGGTGGCCAACGTACGCGGTATCACCAAGACCCTCAAGCAGGATCTGCCGCCCATGGTGGCCGATTTCCGGAGCACGGCGAAGAATGCCAACCGCATCCTGGAAAATAACAGGGAGGACCTGCGCAAGCTGGTGGCCAAGCTCAGCGAGAGCGCCGACAACCTGGCGGAGATAACGGGCAATATCCGTCAAGGAGAGGGAACCATCGGCAAGCTCTACAAGGAGGACAAGGTCTACGCCGACCTTTCGGAGATCAGCGGGAACCTCGAGGAGATCACCACCAAGATCAACGAGGGCGAAGGAGCGCTCGGCAAGCTTGTCAGCGACAAGGAGGTGGGCAGACAGCTGGAATCGGCGGTGGCCGGGCTCGGCGAATACAGCCAGCGGGTGCAGCGCCTCCAGACCTCCATCTCTCTGGACACCCGTTACCTCACCGAGCAGGAGACCTCCAAGTCCGATTTCAATGTGCGGCTGCAGACCCGGCCCACGCGCTACTACCTGGCCGGCGTAACCTCCGACGGCCTGGCGGCGGACGCCGATGACGCCGAACCCGGCGATCCTCTGTTCGGCCAGAAGAAAGAATTCGGCAGCGATTTCAAGTTTACCTTCATGTTCGGCAAGACCTGGCCCGAATACGGCCTCTCCGGCCGGATCGGGCTTTTCCAGTCCACCGGCGGTCTCGGCATGAGCTATTATCCGGCCCGGTCCCTGGAGCTTTCCGCCGATTTTTGGGACTTCGGCGGCGACAACAGCGGTACCGAGTTCGAGGGGCCCCAGTCGCGGTTCATGGCCCGTTACGCCTTCCTGGACGATCACCTCCTGCTGGAGGGCGGGATCCACAACGCTTTCTCCGAAGAGTACAGATCGCCCTTCATCGGCCTGGGCCTGCGCTTCTTCGATGAGGACCTCAAGTACCTCGCGGGCAGCGTCCCCACCGGCGGATTATAGGCCGGGGGCGAGGCCGCCGGCCCCGGAGGGTAATGCCCCGCTAACAAGGAGACGGCCAGTCCATGGCCAAGCGACCCAAGACCGTCTTCGCCTGCACGGAATGCGGTGCCCAGCACGCCAAGTGGTTCGGCAAGTGCCCGGAGTGCGGTGCCTGGGATGCCCTGACCGAGGAGGCCCCTGCGCTTCAGGGTGAGGAGAAACCGCTGGGAAGCGGCCTGCACGGCGGTCGGCCCACCCCGCTTCCGGAGGTACGGCCCGGCGGCGAGGCCCGTCTGCCCACCGGAATCGGCGAGCTGGACCGGGCGCTTGGCGGGGGGCTGGTGCCCGGCGCGGTGATCCTCATCGGTGGCGAGCCCGGGGTGGGTAAATCTACCCTGCAGCTCCAGATGGCTTCCGCCCTCGCGTCGGGACATCGCGTACTCTATGTCACCGGCGAGGAATCCTCCGCCCAGGTGGCGCAGCGGGCTGATCGCCTCGGGGTGATGGACAGTCCCTTGCAGCTGCTCGCGGAAACCGACCTGGACACCATCCTCGGGCGCCTCCAGGAACAGGAGGCCGAGCTGGCCATCGTTGATTCGGTGCAGACGGTGGCGGACGCGGGCCTTCAATCCGCACCCGGCTCCGTGGCCCAGGTGCGGGAGTGCGCGGCGCGCTTGGTGCGCTACGCCAAGCAAACCGGAACGATCCTCTGCCTGGTGGGCCACGTGACCAAGGAGGGCGCCCTGGCGGGGCCGCGGGTGCTGGAGCACATGGTCGACACGGTGCTTTACTTCGAGGGGGAGCAGGGCGGTCAGTACCGGCTGGTTCGGGCCATGAAGAACCGCTTCGGCTCGGTGAATGAGCTGGGGGTTTTCCGTATGACCGGCGGTGGACTGGAGCCGGTGACCAATCCTTCCGCGCTTTTCCTCTCCGAGCATGAGGAGCCGGTTCCCGGCGCCGCCGTGGTAGCGAGCCAGGAGGGCACACGGCCACTACTGGTGGAGCTCCAGGCGCTGGTGGCGGAAAGCCCGCTCACCCAGCCGCGGCGCGTGGCCATCGGCGTGGAGCGCGACCGGCTCTCGCTGCTGCTGGCGGTGCTCTACCGCCACGCGGGGGTGGCCCTGTTCGATCAGGACGTGTTCATCAACGTCGTCGGCGGAGTGGATCTGTCCGAGCCGGCCGCGGACCTGGCCGTTGCGGCGGCGCTGGTTTCCAGCTTGCGTTCCCGGGCCCTGCCGGAGCGGACCATCATCCTGGGGGAGGTGGGCTTGGCCGGCGAGGTGCGCGCGGTGGGGCGCATCGAAGACCGGTTGAAGGAAGCCGCCAAGCTCGGCTTCAAGCGGGCGGTGATCCCCGCCGGAAGCGCCGAGGACCTGGACAATCCGGGCCTGGAGCTGCAGCCAGTGCGCCGGATTGAGCAGGCCCTGGAGCTTCTGCTGGAGGGATAAGCGGGGGCCCTCAGGGAGTGATCGCCACCTTGAGCACGCCCTCCCGCTGGTGGCCGAACAGGTCGTAGGCGGTCTCGATTTCATCGAGGCTGTAGCGGTGGGTCACCAGGGGCTTCAGGTCCACGCGGTCGCCCTCGATGACATTCATCAGCCGGCGCATGCGCTCCTTGCCGCCGGGGCACAGGGAGGTGACGATCTTGTGGTCGCCGAGGCCCGCATGGAAGGCGTCCAGGGGCACCTTCAGGTCCCCGGAGTATACGCCGAGGCTTGACAGCGTACCTCCCGGCTTGAGCGCCCGGAGCGCCGCCTCGAAGGTCTCCTGAAGGCCCAATGCCTCGATGGCGGCATCCACGCCCCGGCCCTCGGTGATGCGATGGATCTCGTCGACGGGATCCACTTGGCTGAAGTCCACCACGTGGTCCGCCCCCATACGGAGGGCCATTTCCTTGCGCTCCGGAACGGTCTCCACCGCAATGATATTGGTCGCTCCCCGTAGCTTGGCGCCGGCGGTGGCGCACAGGCCGATAGGGCCCTGGGCGAACACCGCAACCGTGTCACCGATCCGGAGGTTGGCGCTCTCGGCCCCCGCGAAGCCCGTGGACATGATGTCCGGGCACATAAGAACCTGCTCGTCGGAAAGCCCCTCGGGGACCGGCGCCAGATTGGCCAGAGCGTCGGGGACCCGCACGTATTCGGCCTGGCAGCCGTCGATGGTGTTTCCGAAGCGCCATCCGCCCAGCGGTTTCAGGCCGTGGGCGCAGGTTCCGCCGTCCTGGGCGTGGAGCCCGTCCAGGGAGGCATAGGACCAGCCGGTAGGGCAGATGGCCCCGGCGATCACCCGCTGACCGGGCTCGTAGCCCGCCACGTTGCTCCCCACCGCCTCGATGATGCCCACCGGCTCGTGGCCGATGGTCAGGCCCTGATCGACCGGATATTCGCCCTTCAGGATGTGGATATCCGTGCCGCAGATGGTCGTGGTGGTGATGCGGAGGAGGGCATCATTGGGCCCGATCTCCGGGACCGGTTTCTCGTCGAGCACGATGCGTCCGGGCTCTACGAATACGGCGGCCTTCATTTTCTCCGGCATTAGGGTTCCTCCCGGGATGGAAGGCCCGCTAAACCCTGGGGGCCGTTAATGTGAATAACCGTTCATGCGCTTTTGCTTCCCGCCGGTCCAGTGGGGCTCGGGCGGGGATGCTTGCCTCGGAAGCGCCTGCCAGAAGCAGGTCGCCTACCATTTCAGGATAGGGTCGGCGCCTGGATATTTTCAATTCCCTTCATGCCTTTCCGAGCAGCCGCTCCAACACCCCCTCGTAGATCTCCGCTAGCCGTTCCAAATCTGCCATGGCCACCCGCTCGTCCACCTGGTGGATGGTGTCGTTGAGCGGGCCGAATTCCGCCACCTGCACACCGTGCGGGGCGATGAATCGGCCATCACTGGTGCCGCCGGCGGTGGAAAGGTGGGTATCGAGCCCCGTCACCGTGCGGATGCTCTCGGTGAGCGCGTTCACCAGCGGGCCGGGCTCGGTGAGAAAGGGATCGCCGTTCTCGTGCCAGTGCAGGTCGTAGCGCAGACCGTGGCGGTCCAGGATCTCCTGGATTTGGGCCTTGAGGTCATCCCTGGTGCGCTCCGTGGAATAACGGAAGTTGAACTGCACGTCCAGGGTTCCGGGAATGACGTTGTGGGCGCCGGTCCCGGCGCGGATATTGGGGATCTGGAAGCTGGTGGGCGGGAAATAGGCGTTGCCGGCGTCCCACTCCGTGTCAACAAGCTCCTGCAGGGCAGGGAGAGCGCGGTGCACGGGGTTCTCCGCCTTGTGCGGGTAAGCCACGTGGCCCTGGACGCCCAGAATCACCAGCTCTCCGGTCAGGGATCCACGGCGACCATTTTTCACCGTGTCGCCGAGCCGCTCATTGCAAGAGGGCTCTCCCACCAGACAATAATCGGGCATCTCTCCGCGCTCGGCCAAGCGGCGCACCATGACCGGGGTACCGTGGGTTGCGGGCCCTTCCTCGTCCCCGGTGATCAGCAGCGCGATGGAGCCATTGGGCTCCGGATGACGGTCCAGGAAACGCTCCACGGCCACGGTGAAGGCCGCCAGGGAGCCCTTCATGTCCGCGGCCCCGCGCCCGTATAAATAGGTTCCCGAGGCGGTGGGAGAGAAGGGAGCATGGCTCCAGGCCGTTTCGTCCCCTGTGGGGACCACGTCCGTGTGGCCGGCGAAGGCCACCACCGGCCCCTGGTCACCGAATCGGGCGTAGAGATTGGCGACATCGCCTTCACCCATGTTCTCCAGGCGGAAGCCGAGCGGCCGGAGCCGCTCCCGTAAGGGCGCCTGCCCGTCCCCTCCGTCCGGGGTGACGGAGGGGACGGCGATCAGCTCCCGGGTGAGCCGTGTAGCCGCTCCAGTCACCTCAGACGTCCCGCAGCAGCTCGTTTACGGAGGTCTTGGCCCGGGTGCCCGCATCCACCTGCTTGACGATCACTGCGCAGTACAGGCTGTGGGTACCGTCGGAAGCGGGCAGGGTTCCGGGGACCACCACGGAGTTGGCCGGAACGCGGCCCTTGATGACCTCGCCGGTCTCGCGGTTGAGGATGCGGGTGGACTGGCCGAGGTAGACGCCCATGGACAGCACGGAGCCCTCCTCTACGATGACGCCCTCGGCCACCTCGGAGCGGGCGCCGATGAATACCTCGTCCTCGATGATCACCGGATTGGCCTGCAGGGGCTCGAGGACGCCGCCGATGCCGGCGCCGCCGGAGATGTGCACGTTCTTGCCGATCTGCGCGCAGGAGCCCACCGTGGCCCAGGTGTCCACCATGGTGCCCTCGTCCACGTAGGCGCCGATGTTGCAATAAGAGGGCATGAGCACGGCGGAGGGTGCGATGAAGGTGCCCCGGCGCACGGCGGCGGGCGGCACCACGCGGGCGCCCTGGGACTCGAAGTCGCTCTGACCGTATTCGGCGTACTTCAGCGGCACCTTGTCGTAATAATGGGTCTCGCCGCCGCGCATGACGCGGTTGCCATGGATACGGAAGGACACCAGCACGGCCTTCTTGAGCCACTCATTGACCACCCATTCGCCGTCCCGCTTTTCGGCGACGCGGGCCTCACCGCTGTCGAGCAGGCCCAGGGCTTCCTCCACGGCCTTGAAGGTTTCGGGGTCCACGTTATCGGGGGTGATCTCCGCGCGGCGCTCGAATGCCCCCTCGATGGTCTGCTTCAGATTTTCCATGGTCGGCTCCTGAAAGAAGAAAAATAAAAGCGGGTTAACCGCCAGGGACGCCAAGAGCGCCAGGGGCGGAAAACCACGTAACGGGATAGAATGTGGCCATTTTCCGCCACAGGAATTTGCGCTTTTACCGCCGTTTTCACTTGCCGTGCTTGGCGCCCTTGGCGGTTAGAAATCCTATTATTGTAGGGCCTCCGCCACCCGCCGGATTCGCCACGCCGCATCCTCGCAGCGCTCCAGCCCGTCAACCAGGGCGATGCGTACATGGTCCGTCCCGGGGTTCTGCCCTTCCACCTCCCGACCCAGGTAGGCACCGGGGAGCACCGTGATACCTTCCCGGGCATAGAGCTCCTTGGCGAACTGTTCGCCCCCGCCCGGGACGCGCGGCCAAAGATAGAACCCGCCCGCCGGGGCTTCAACGTCCAGGGCTGGTCCCAGAATCTCCAGCACCCGGGCGAACCGTTCGCGGTAGGCCGCCCGGTTCTCACGAACATGCGCCTCGTCACTCCAGGCGGCAACGGCAGCCTCCTGCAAGGGGGGAGGCGTGGCATTGCCGAGGTAGGTACGGAGCTTGAGGAAGGCTTCGATGACCGCCGCGTCGCCGGCCACGAATCCCGAGCGCAGGCCGGGGAGGTTGGAGCGCTTCGACAGGCTGTGAAAGGCCAGGCACCGCCGGAAGTCCGAGCGTCCCTCGGCCGCCGCCACTTCCAGCAGCCCCACCGGGGGATCCGTCTCATCGGGGTAGATCTCGGAATAGCACTCGTCGGCGGCGATCAGGAAGTCGTGCTGATCGGCCAGTCGCAAGAGCTCCCGGTACTGGTCATGTCCTACCACCGCCCCGGTGGGATTGCCCGGGGAGCAGATGTAGAGCAGCTCCGTGCGATCGAGAACCGACGCCGGTAAGCCCGCGAAATCGGGAAGGCCACTGGAGGATCCGGCGGCCACGTAAACGGGCTCGGCCCCCGCGAACAGAGCGGCGCCTTCGTAAATCTGGTACAGCGGGTTGGGCATGGCCACCACGGGCCGCTCCTTGGCACCCACCACCGCCTGGGCGACCCCGAACAAGGCCTCCCGGGTACCGTTTACCGGTATCACGTTGCGGCCGGGCTCCAGCCCCCCTCCGGGCAGGTGGAAGCGCGCTTCCGCCCAGCGGGCGCATGCCTCTTGCAGGCCGCGCGTGCCCCCCGTGGTGGGGTACCGGGCGAATCCGGCCCGCTCCCTGTGAATGGTCTCCAGGACGAAGTCCGGCGGGGCCTGCTTCGGCTCGCCGATTCCCAGGTTGATCGGTTCCCGGTCCGAGGGGGGCCGGACATCCTCGAACAGGGCGCGAAGGCGCTCGAAAGGATAAGGGTTGAGGGCGGCCAGGCGCGGGTTCATGGGCTATTCGTCCTCGGCCTTGACGGCATGGCCCAGGTAATTCACCGCCACGTCCCTGCCGAGCCGGAAGGAATTATCCAAGGGGTTGAAGATCATGCCCTGGATTTCCCGGGGGATCATACCCGCGGCGCGGAGATGGGCCTCCATTTCGCCGGGGCGGATGAATTTCTCCCAGTGGTGGGTACCCCGCGGCAGCCAGCCGAGAATGTACTCCGCGCCGATGATGGCCATGAGGTAGGAGCGGGCGGTGCGGTTCAGGGTGGCGAAAAAGAGGGTACCGCCGGGCCTGAGCAGGCGCGCGCACTCGTCCACCAAGGCGGCCGGGTCCGGAACGTGCTCGAGCACTTCCATGCAGGTGATCACGTCGAAAGGGCCGGCCCCCTCCGCGAGCAGATCCGCGACCTCGCCCTGGCGGTAGCTCACGGAAAGCCCGCTCACCTGCAAGTGCGCGCGGGCGGCTCCGATGGCGGCCTCCCCGGGCTCCAACCCGGTTGTATCGGCACCGGACGCCGCCAGCCCCTCTGTCAGAAGGCCGCCGCCGCAGCCCACGTCCAGGACCCGTTTTCCCTCGAGGGCAACCACTTGGCGGATGTAGTCGAGACGCAGAGGCTGGATCCGATGCAGGGGCTTGAACTCCCCTTCCGGATCCCACCAACGTGCGGCGAGCTGCTCGAATTTGTTGATCTCCGCCTGGTCGACGGACGACATGGCGCTTCCTCCTGCTCGGGGAACGGGCTTTGGTGAAGGGGCTGTAATGGGGGCCATAAAATAGCCCCTCGGGCCGCAATAGAAAAGCCCGGCCGGGGCCGCGGCGGCCCCGGCCGTCGGGAGCCGTGGGATGGCCGTCAGGCCTGCTTCCGGCCCTGCCCCCCGCAGGTGCTGGTGCCTAACAGGGCGTAGGCGGGGCAGCGCCTGAAAACCCCGGTGACCAGGGGGACGAGCCCGATCCAGCCCCACCAGTTCCCCGCCGGGTCGGCTGCGGCGAACGCAAGCAGAGCCGCACCGATGACGATGCGCAGCACCATGTCGGCGATGCCAACATTTTCCTTCATGGCCCAACCTCCCTCTGGGTCGCGTGTGCTCGCAAGGAATTTTACGCCTGTTCGAAAGAGGCGCAAAATGTGGCTCCAGCCCCAGGACTGCGCGAAGGTTAGCATGGAAAAGTGCGGAAAATATCCGGGAATCGGATATTTTCTCCGGAAGCCCTAAAAAAAGTGACACCCACGGCGACAATTTGACCCTAGGATTTCCGGGGGTTATGCTATATTTTTTTAGACTACAGTATCGGGAGACCGGGAGCTCATGGCCGAATTCGCCAAGGAAATGATGCCCGTCAACCTCGAAGAGGAGATGCGTCAATCCTACCTCGATTATGCCATGAGCGTGATCGTCGGGCGGGCCCTCCCCGATGTGCGGGATGGACTCAAGCCGGTGCATCGGCGTGTTCTTTACGCCATGCACACCCTGAATAACGACTGGAACAAACCTTATAAGAAGTCCGCCCGCGTGGTGGGTGACGTGATCGGTAAGTACCATCCGCACGGGGATGCGGCTGTCTACGACACCATCGTCCGACTCGCCCAGGACTTCACCATGCGCTACCCCATGGTGGACGGGCAGGGCAATTTCGGCTCCATCGACGGCGACAACGCCGCGGCCATGCGCTACACCGAGGTGCGCATGGCGCGCCTCGCCCACGAGCTGCTTACCGACATCGACCGGGAAACGGTGGATTTCGTGCCGAACTACGACGGCGCGGAAACCGAGCCCGCCGTGCTCCCGTCCCGGGTACCCAACCTCCTGGTCAACGGCGCCGCGGGCATTGCCGTGGGCATGGCCACCAATATCCCCCCGCACAACCTGCGGGAGGTGATCGACGGCTGCGTGGCGCTCATCGACAATCCCGAGCACAGCGTCGACGACCTCATCGGCATCATCACCGGCCCCGACTTCCCCACAGCAGGCATCATCAACGGCCGTGAAGGCATCCTTTCCGCGTACCGCACCGGGCGGGGCTCCATCCGGATTCGTGGGCGGGTGCGCACGGAAGAGGACAAGAAGGGCCGCCAGCGGCTGGTGGTCCACGAGCTGCCCTACATGGTCAACAAGGCCCGGCTCGTGGAAAAGATCGCCGACCTGGTGAAGGACCGCAAGATCGAGGGTATCAGCGACCTCCGGGATGAATCGGACAAGGACGGCATCCGGGTGGTCATCGAGCTCAAGCGGGACGAAGAGCCCGAGATCATCCTCAACAACCTGTACAAGCAGACCCAGCTGGAATCCGTATTCGGAATCACCCTGCTGGCCCTGGACCAGGGGCAGCCCCGCACGCTGAACCTCAAGGAGGTGCTGGAGGCCTTCGTCCAGCACCGTCGCGAGGTAGTAACCCGGCGTACGCTCTACGACCTCCGCCAGGCCCGAAAGCGGGCCCACACCTTGGAAGGCTTGGCCGTCGCCCTGGCCAATCTGGATCCGGTAATCAATCTGATTCGGCAGTCCCCGGACCCGGCCACTGCCAAGGAACGGCTGACCACCGAGGTCTGGGAGCCGGGCGGGGTGGAGTATCTGGTGCAACGGGCCGCCCAGTCCGGCGGCATCCGCAACGAGGAGGGCCTCGGGCTGGTGGACGGCGGCTACAAGCTCTCTCCCGAGCAGGCCCAGGCCATCCTCGACATGCGCCTGCACCGCCTTACCGGCCTGGAGCGCGACAAGGTCATCGGCGAGTTCGAGGAGATTCTCGACAAGATCGATGATCTGCTGGATATCCTGCGCTCCGAGGCCCGTCTCATGGGCGTGATCCGCGACGAGCTTGTGGATATCAAGGAGCGCTTCGGCGATGAGCGGTGCACCGAGATTCAGGAGGCCGCCAGCGAGCTGACGCTGGAGGACCTGGTGGCCGAGGAGGACATGGTGGTGACCATGACCCGGGCGGGCTACATCAAGCGCCAGCCCCTCTCCGGCTACAGGGCCCAGCGCCGCGGCGGCAAGGGCAAGGCGGCCACCGCTACCCGGGATGCCGAGGATTTCGTGGAGCGATTGTTCGTGGCCTCCACCCACCAGTACATCCTGTGCTTTTCAAATTCCGGCAAAGTGTACTGGCTAAAGGTGTACGAGCTGCCAGAAGCGGGCCGTACTGCCCGGGGCAAGGCCATCGTCAATCTCCTGCCGCTGGAGAAGGACGAGCGGATCACCACCGTGCTGCCGGTGGACGCCTTCGAGGAAGGGCGGTACGTGGTAATGGCCACGTCGCGCGGGGTGGTGAAGCGCGTGGACCTCATGGAGTTTTCCCGGCCGCGCAAGGCGGGAATCATCGCCATAAAGCTCGGGGAGGGGGAATCCTTGGTGGGCGCCCGGATAACCTCGGGCGACGACGAGCTGCTCATGGCCACCAACCGCGGCAAGGCCATCCGCTTCCCGGAGCAGGAGGTCCGGGCCATGGGCCGGACCGCCCACGGGGTCCGCGGTATCGAGATGGGTGAGGAGGACCGTCTAATCGCCCTGCAGGTGGTACGGCCCGGCTGGGAGGTGCTGACGGTTACCGAGAACGGCTTCGGCAAGCGCACGGCCCTGGAGGAGTATCGAGTCCAGGGGCGCGGCGGGCAGGGTATCCTGACCATCAAGGAATCCGACAGGAACGGCGAAGCGGTGAGCGTGCGGCTCGTGCATCCGGATAATGAAGCGATGCTGGTTACCTCCCAGGGCACGCTCATCCGCACACCGCTGGACGGAATCTCCCGTCTTGGCCGCAATACGCAAGGCGTTCGCCTGATCGACCTGGGTGAAGGGGAGCATGTGGTGGGCGCGGAGCGCGTGGAAGAGTCGGCGGAACAGGAAGATGTTGAGCCGGATGACAACGGTATAGAGTAGTAAGCGGGGCCTCGATTTAATTAATAGCTATCACTGTGTTAGAATATAGAGTTCCATTCATTTTTCGGAGAGGTTCATGAGCCGAGTATTCAACTTCAGTGCAGGCCCGGCTGCGTTGCCGGAAGATGTTCTGCGCAAAGCGGGGAACGAGATCCTGGACTGGCATGGCTCCGGGATGTCCGTGATGGAGATGAGCCATCGCGGCAAGGAGTTCACCGCCATCATCGAGAAGGCGGAAGCCGATCTTCGCGAGCTTTTGCAAATTCCCGACGATTACTCGGTTCTTTTCCTCCAGGGCGGCGCCAGCAGCCAGTTCGCCATGGTTCCGCTCAACCTACTGCGCGGCAAAGGCAAGGCGGACTACATCAATACCGGGAGCTGGTCCAAGAAGGCAATCGCCGAAGGGAAGCGCTATTGCGAGGTGAACGTTCCCGCCTCCGCAGCCGACGAGAACTTCACCTGGATCCCCAAGCAGGATCAGCTGGATCTCGATCCCGGGGCCGCCTACTGCCACATCACCAGCAACAACACCATCTTCGGCACGGAATACCACTATTTCCCCGAAACGGGTGATGTCCCGCTGGTCGCCGATATGTCCTCGGATATCCTTTCCCGGCCCATCGACGTCAGCAAGTTCGGCCTGATCTACGCCGGCGCCCAGAAGAATATCGGTCCGAGCGGGCTGACCATCGCCATTGTCCGCAACGATCTGGTGGGACACGCCGTGGATTGGTGCCCGACCATGTTCGACTACAAGACGCATGTCGATGCCAAATCCCTCTACAACACCCCGCCTACCTATGGTGTCTACATCGCCGGCCTGGTCTTCGAATGGCTCAAGGAGCAGGGTGGCCTGAAGGCCATGGAAGAATTCAATCGCCGGAAGGCCGGAAAGCTCTATTCGGCCATCGACGGCAGCGATTTCTACGCCTCTCCGGTCGAGCCGGAAGACCGCAGCCTCATGAATGTTCCCTTTACTCTTTCCAATCCCGATCTCGATGCCTCGTTCCTCGAAGAAGCCGGCGAACGGGGTCTGGTGGCACTGAAGGGCCATCGCTCCGTGGGTGGCATGCGCGCTTCCATCTATAACGCCATGCCGGAGTCTGGCGTGGATGCACTCATAGATTTCATGCGCGATTTCGAGCAGCGCAACGCTTGAATTGCCCGGGCGGATCGCCGGGAGCGAAATCGCCGGTTCAGCGAGCCGGTAAAGCCTTGGCGGGGGTTCGTAGCGCATAAGCGGGGAGGCCTGATCGGAGCCCCTTTGACGGTTCCGGTCGGGCCGTTCCAGGTCGGACGCAGCATTGTCGCCTGTGGAGCATCCGACACCATCTAGCATTCATGCGACGGATGCAGCGCCGGGAACCGGGCAGCACCGTTTCTGCGGTCCGTCCACCCGGACCATCTCCCGCCCAAACCAGATACGAGGTTCTTTTTACATGCCCAAGGTTTTAATCAGCGACAAGATGTCGCCGAAGGCGGAGTCCGTGTTTGCCGAGCACGGCATCGAGGTGGACGTGCAGACCGGGCTGAGCCCCGAGGAGCTGGCCGGGGTGATCGGCGCCTACGACGGGCTGGCGATCCGCTCGGCGAGCAAGGTCACGGCGGAGATCCTGGACGCGGCGCCCAACCTCAAGGTGGTGGGTCGGGCGGGGATCGGGGTGGACAACGTGGACATCCCGGCGGCCTCGCAGAGGGGCATCATCGTCATGAACACGCCCTTCGGCAACACGGTGACCACCGCCGAGCACGCCATTGCGCTGATGGTCTCGGCGGCGCGCAACGTGCCGCAGGCCACGGCGTCCATGAAGGCGGAGCGCTGGGAGAAGAGCAAGTGGGGCGGGGTGGAGCTCTACCAGAAGACCCTGGGCGTGATCGGCACCGGCAACATCGGCTCCCTGGTGATCCAGCGGGCGCACGGGCTCAAGATGCGGGTCATCGCCTACGACCCCTACATCTCCCAGGAGCGCGCCGACGACCTCGGGGTGGAGCTTGTGGAGCTCGAAGAGCTCTACCGGCGGGCGGACTTTATGACCATCCACACGCCGCTCACCAGCGCCACCCGGCACCTGATCAGCGACGCCGCCTTTGACGCCATGAAGGACGGGGCGATCCTGGTGAACGCCGCGCGCGGCGGGGTGGTGGACGAGCAGGCGCTCGACCGGGCGCTCGAGGCGGGCAAGATCCGGGGCGCGGCGCTCGACGTGTTCGAGGAGGAGCCCGTGGAGGGCCATTCCCTGCTGCGCCACGACAACTTCATCTGCACCCCGCACCTGGGCGCCTCCACCGAGGAGGCGCAGGTGAACGTGGCGGTGCAGGTGGCGGAGCAGATCAGCGACTACCTGACGCGGGGCATCATCCAGAACGCGGTGAACATCCCCTCCGTGGAGGAGGAGGAGATGCCGCTGCTGCAGCCCTACCTGAACCTCGGCGAGCGGCTCGGCTCCATCCTCGGCCAGCTGGCGCAGGGCGGGCTGAAGCGGGTGGAGATCGAGTACGCCGGGGAGGTCTCGGCGCTCAACCAGCAGCCGATCACCACCACCATCCTGAAGGGGCTGCTCGACCCGATCCTGCCGGACTCGGTGAACCTGGTGAACGCGCCGCTGCTCGCCGAGGAGCGCGAGGTGAAGGTGAGCGAGACGCGCAAGAAGCAGGCGGACGAGTTCACCAGCCGCATCCGGGTGACGCTGGTCACCGAGAAGCGCACCTGGACCATCGACGGCACGCTGGTGCACGGCACGCCGCGGGTGGTGGAGCTCGACGGCGTGGAGCTGGAGCTGGTGCCGGACGGCCGCCTGCTGTACATGGCCAACCGCGACGAGCCGGGGCTCATCGGCCGCATCGGAACGGTGCTCGGCGAGTCGGGGGTCAACATCGCCGGCTTCATGCTGGGTCGCGAGGCGCCGCAGCAGCAGGCGATCTCCTTCATCAGCGTGGACCAGCCGGTGTCCGAGGAGGTCATGAAGCGGATCTCCTCCGAGGAGAATGTTCTGGAGGTGCGGGAGATCAACCTGTAGCTCCCCGGGTACCTTGAGCCCGATATAACGGGTAGGATTAGCGGGCCGGACCGGTAGGGTCCGGCCCCATTTTTTCAGTGCGTCCCATGGACGCGGCAAACCAGTTCCAGCAGGTCGAGGGCGGAAGGAACCGTGAGCCAAGAAGGTCCCCCCGAAAACGGCGGAACGGACGCGCGACAGGAATCGCTGCGCCAGGAAATCGATCGCATCGATGGCGAGGTCCAGCGGCTGGTGAACCAGCGTGCCGCGCATGTACTGGAAATCGCCCGGATCAAGGAAGCCAATGGCGGAGCCTTTTACCGTCCGGAGCGGGAGGCCCAGATTCTGGCCCGGGTGGCGGAGCGGAACGAGGGGCCTTTCCCGGATCAGGACATGGTGCGAATTTTCCGCGAGATCATGTCCTCCTGTCTGGCCCTGGAGCGCCGGCTCCGGATCGCCTTCCTGGGACCGGAAGCCTCCTTTACCCACGCCGCCGTGCAGGTGCATTTCGGGCATGCGGTTGAGGAGCACCCCGTGCGCACCATCGCCGAAGTATTCCGGGAGGTGGAAGCCGGAACCGCGGATTACGGCGTGGTGCCGGTGGAGAACTCCACCGAGGGGGCCGTGAATGCCAGCCTCGATCAGCTCATGGGGACCAATCTGCAGGTCTGCGGGGAGGTGGCACTTCGTATCGAGCACCACCTGATGAGTCACGCCCCGGACATGCAGTCCATCCGCCGCCTCTATCTCCACCCGCAGACGCAGGCCCAGTGCCGCGAATGGCTCCAGGATCACATGGGCGGGTTGGAATGGGTGGAAGTCACCAGCAACGCCGAGGCCGCGCGCCGCGCCACCGCGGAGCCCGACAGCGCGGCGGTTGCCGGCGCCTCGGCGGCAGAATTCTACGGGCTGCCCGTGCTCGCCGCGGGCGTGGAGGACGACCCGGAAAACACCACCCGCTTCGTGGTGGTGGGCGCCCAGTGGGTGGGTCCTTCCGGCAACGACAAGACCTCCATCCTGGTCTCGGCCCCCAACCGACCGGGGAGCCTGTTCCATGTGCTCCAGCCCTTTTCCCTGGCCGGGGTGAACTTGACCAAGATCGTCTCCCGACCCGCGCGCTCTTCTCTCTGGGACTATGTCTTTTTCCTGGATCTGGACGGCCACCAGGAGGATGCGGCGGTTCAGGAGGCCCTCGAGGGCGTGGAGGCGGGAGGGGCCGCCGTCAAAGTGCTTGGCTCCTACCCGCGGGCTCGGTAGCCATGCCTTTCCGGCGCATTACCATCATCGGGCTCGGCCTGATCGGAGGCTCCCTGGGTCTGGCCCTGCGTCGTTCCGGCGCAGTGGAGGAGGTGGTGGGCGTTGATCAGTCCGCCGCAGTCCTGGAGCGGGCACGGGAAAGAGGCTTGATCGATAGGGGGACCACCGATCCCGCCGCGGGAGTTCGGGACGCCGAACTGGTGGTGGCGGCCGTGCCCGTGGGGTGCTTCCGCGGGGTCCTCGAGGCAGCGCGGGGCGGCCTGGAAAGAGATACCGTGGTCACGGACGTGGGTAGCGTGAAGGGGCCCGTTCACGCCGAAGCCGAGGCCGTTCTGGGTGCGGATGCCCTATTCGTGGGCGGCCACCCCCTGGCGGGTACCGAGGATTCGGGAGTGGAAGCGGCCCTTGACCGGCTGTTCGACGGGGCCCTTTGTATTCTCACACCTGCTTCCGATACTCCGGCCCGGGACCGAGTCAAGGCCCTGTGGGAGCTCGTGGGCTGCCAGGTGGTCACCATGGATGCCGAAGCGCATGATCGGATCCTGGCGGCCACCAGTCATCTCCCCCATATGCTCGCCTTCAGCCTGATCCGCACCTTCGGCGAGCTGGATGATTCCGATCGGCTCGCGCAGTTCGCAGCCGGCGGGTTCCGCGATCTGACGCGCATCGCGGGCAGCGATCCGGTGATGTGGCGGGATATCGCCCTGGCCAATTCCGGGCCGCTTCTGGAGATGATCGACCGTTTCGAGGACCGGCTTTCCGAGCTACGCAGGGCCATAGCGGCCGGGGACGGCCCCGCCCTCCAGGCCTTTTTCGGCGAGGCCCGCACCCTCCGTCGCGGCCTGCCGCCCCGGGCCCATGAAGACGAGGACAACGATGACGACTGATAAGCGGGATGACCGCCTCACCGCCCGGGGCGGAAGCGTGCAGGGCACGGTGCAGGTGGCCGGGGACAAGTCCATTTCCCACCGGGCGATCATGATCGGGGCGCTTGCGGACGGTGTGACCCGGGTGGAAGGGTTCCTGGCGGGCGAGGATTGCCTGGCCACCCTTGCCGCTTTTCGCTCCATGGGCGTCCGCATCGAGGGACCGGACGCGGGCCGGGTAACCATTCACGGGGTGGGCAGAGAGGGTCTGAGGGCGCCCGAAGCGCCGCTCGACATGGGGAACTCCGGAACCTCCATGCGCCTGCTCGCTGGCTTGCTCGCCGCCCAGCCGTTCCCGTCCGAGCTGACCGGGGATGAAAGCCTCCGCAGGCGACCCATGGGACGGGTGGTATCCCCGCTGACCAGCATGGGGGGGCAGGTCGCCGCGCTCGGGGAGGAGGGCCGGCCGCCCCTGCGTATCTCCCCGGTCGGATCTCTGAAGGGGATCAACTACGAGCTGCCGGTGGCCTCCGCCCAGGTGAAATCGGCGATCCTGCTGGCGGGGCTCTATGCCGACGGGGAAACCTGCGTGACCGAACCGGCGCCCACCCGTGACCATACCGAGCGCATGCTCTCCGCCTTCGGTTACCCGGTTCGCCGGGAAGGATCCCGGGCATGTCTGCAGGGGGGCGCGCGCGTGCAAGCCGCGGACCTGAGCATTCCCGGGGACCTCTCCTCGGCCGCCTTTTTCCTGGTGGCGGCCGCGATGGTCCCCGGATCGGACCTTCTGCTGGAGGGGGTCGGCATCAACCCAACCCGACGCGGGGCCCTCGACATCCTCCTGGCCATGGGGGCCCACATCGAGCTCCAGAACGAGCGCACTCACGGCGGGGAACCGGTGGCGGACCTCCGGGTCCGAGGTGGAGAGCTGCGGGGCATAGAGATCCCTTCCCACCTTGTGCCGCTGGCCATCGACGAATTCCCGGCGATCTTCGTGGCCGCTGCCGCGGCCGAAGGGCGCACTGTCCTGCGGGACGCCGCCGAACTGCGCGTCAAGGAAAGCGACCGGATCCAGACCATGGCCGACGGTCTGCAAGCCTTGGGCATTGCCGCCGTGCCCCTGGAGGACGGGCTGGTGATCGACGGCGGGCCCATCAGCGGCGGCCGGGTGGATGCCCATGGGGATCACCGCGTGGCCATGGCCTTTGCCGTGGCCTCCATCGCCGCATCCGGACCCATTTCCATTTCCGGGGCCGCCGCCATCCGCACCTCCTTCCCGGACTTCCTCGAGGTTGCCCGAGCGGTGGGCCTGCGCATCGAAGCCGAAAACGAATGAGGGAGTCTATGGCAGCCCAATCGGAAGAACTCGCCCCGGTGGTGACCATCGACGGTCCGAGCGGCACGGGGAAGGGTACCCTGGCCAACCTGCTGGCCCGAAAGCTGGACTGGCACTACCTGGACAGCGGAGCCCTTTACCGGGCGGTAGCCTGGACCGCCCTGCGGGACGGACTGGCCCTGGAGGAGCGCGAGGAGGAATCCCTGGGCGAGCTGGCCCGGACCCTGAATATCCGGTTCGAGCCCGCCGCGGAAGGTCCCGTTCGGGTCTATATCGACGGCCAGGAGGTAACCCAGGAGCTGCGAAGCGGACCCATAAGCGAGGGCGCCTCGGTGGTTGCGGCCATGCAACCGGTTCGCGACGGGCTGCTGGAGCTCCAGCGGTCCTTTCGTCGCCCGCCGGGCCTCGTGGCCGACGGACGGGACATGGGTACGGTAGTATTCCCCGAGGCGCCGGCGAAGATCTTCCTGACCGCCACCGCCGAGGAGCGGGCCCGGAGGCGATATGAGCAGTTGAGGGCCCATGAAACTGATGTTACGCTGGAACGAATTACGCAGGAACTGCGTCAAAGGGACGAACGGGATGCCCATCGGAACGTTGCGCCGTTACGCGCTTCCGAGGGGGCATATATTATTGATACTACGAACATTTCCATTGATGCGGTGCTTGCCGAAGCCCTGGAGCGGGTTCGGCGCTGTATCCCCGGGAAGTTCGCGGATGGCTGAGGAGTCGGGACCCCGAGGGCCCCGGAAATTTTCACCAGGAGTGGCAACCTTTTATGCCTGAGACCAACACCCAAACCCCTACCACCCAGCACCCCCCCGCCGGCGAACCCGATTTCGCCACCCTCCTCGAGGAGAGTCTGAACGAGGAGGAGATCCAGTCCGGCGAGATCATCTCCGGAGAAGTCGTGGCCATGGATGATAAGGAAGTTATCGTCCATGCAGGCCTCAAGTCCGAAGGCCTCGTTTCCATCCAGGAGTTCATGGACGAGAACGGCGAGATGGCCGTGGGGGTTGGGGACCAGGTCGAGGTCTGCGTGGAGGCCGTGGATGACGGCTTCGGCGAGACCCGGCTTTCCCGGGTGAAGGCTCTTCGGGCGCGCGCCTGGGGCGAGCTGGAGCAGGCCTACAACAATGATGAGGTCGTCCAGGGCGTCCTTACCGGCAAGGTCAAGGGCGGTTTCGTCGTGGACATCAACGGCATCCGCACCTTCCTGCCGGGCTCGCTGGTGGATGTGCGCCCCGTGCGCGACGCCACCTACCTCGAGGGCAAGAAGCTCGACTTCAAGGTCATCAAGCTGGATCGCCGGCGCAACAACGCCGTGGTCTCCCGCCGGGCCGTGGTCGAGGAAGAGCGCAGCGCCGAGCGTAAGGCCCTCATGGATCGGCTCGAGGAAGGCCAGACCGTCAAGGGCATCGTCAAGAACCTCACCGACTACGGTGCCTTCATCGATCTCGGCGGCCTCGACGGCCTGCTGCACATCACCGATATGGCCTGGAAGCGGGTCAACCATCCCTCCGAGATGGTCAACGTCGGCGACGAGATCGAGGTGAAGATCCTCAAGTTCGACAAGGAGCGCGAGCGCATCAGCCTGGGCCTCAAGCAGCTCACCGAGGATCCCTGGGCCGACCTGCCGCGCCGCTATCCCGAGAACAGCCGGGTTTGGGGCAAGGTCACCAACATCACCGACTACGGCGCCTTCGTGGAGCTGGAGGAAGGCGTTGAGGGTCTGGTGCACGTCTCCGAGATGGACTGGACCAACAAGAACGTCCATCCGTCCAAGGTGGTGCAGCCCAGCGACGAGGTGGAGGTGATGATCCTCGACATCGACGAGGAGCGCCGCCGCATTTCCCTGGGCATGAAGCAGTGCCAGTCCAATCCCTGGGACGAGTTCGCCCAGACCCACGCCAAGGGCGACCGGGTGCAGGGCGTCATCAAGTCCATCACCGACTTCGGCATCTTCGTCGGGCTGCCCGGCGGCATCGACGGTCTCGTGCACCTCTCGGACCTGTCCTGGAGCGAGGCGGGCGAGGAAGCCGTGCGCCAGTACCAGAAGGGCGAGGAAGTGGAGGCCGTGGTGCTCTCCGTGGACCCCGAGCGGGAGCGGATCAGCCTGGGCATCAAACAGCTTTCCGATGATCCCTTCAGCAACTGGGTGGCCGAGCACGACAAGGGCACCCTGGTGGAAGGCGAGGTCATCGAGGTGGAGCCCAAGGGCGCCCGCGTTCATCTGGCTTCCGACGTGGAAGGCTTCATCCGCGTGGCCGACATCTCCCAGGACCATGTGGAAGACGCACGCTCCGCCCTCGTGGCCGGCCAGCAGGTGGAGGCTCAGGTGAGCGGCGTGGATCGCCGCAATCGCCTCATCAACCTCTCCATCAAGGACAAGGACAAGGTTGAGGAGAAGGAGGCCGTCCGGGACTACCAGTCCAAGGCCGCCGCTTCCGGTACCACGAGTCTCGGGGATCTTCTGAAAGAACAGATGATGAAGAAAGATGAGGAGAATGACGGCTGACCATCGTTCCCGTCGTCGCTCCAAGGACAGCAAGGCCGCCTGGTTAACAGGCGGCCTTCTGTTTCTTATCGCTAGCGGCTTGCTGGGTATCTTCTCGGGCGGTGACTCCATCTCCTCCCGGCCCCATCTTGCGCAGGTGGCCGTGGAAGGCCCCATCATGAACGCCGAGCCGACCGTGAGCTTGCTCGAAAAGGCACGCGAGGCATCCCATATCCGCGGCGTGCTCCTGCGTGTGAACAGTCCCGGGGGTAGCGTGGGGGCCTCGGAGGCCATCTACCAGGCGGTGGCCCGACTATCGGAGAAAAAGCCCGTTGCGGTCTCCATGGGCGGGCTCGCGGCCTCCGGCGGCTACATGGTGGCGCTTGGCGGGGACCGGATCTTCGCCCTGGATTCCACCCTCACCGGGTCCATCGGCGTGATCATGATGAGTACGGGCGTATTCCCGCTGCTGGACAAAATCGGTGTGGTGCCGCGTATTATAAAGTCAGGCAGGTTCAAAGACGCGGGATCTCCTCTGCGGGAAATGAGTGAGGCCGACCGCGCCTATCTGCAGTCCATGGTGGACGAATTGCACAAGCAATTCGTGCAATTGGTGGCGAAGGAGCGGGGGATGGATGTCCAGGAAGCTCGTCCCCTGGCCAACGGCCGGGTGTTTTCCGGACAGCAAGCCCAATCCGAGGGCCTGATCGACGCGCTCGGCGGCGAGCAGACCGCGGAAGCCTGGCTTCGCGCACAGGCCGAGCTGGGTCCGGACGCTCCACTCGAAGAGCTGCAGCCCCCGGAGGATTGGATTCAGGAATTGATGCCGGCCGGCCTTATCGGTTGGCTGCAGATGCGCTTATCCCCCGAGCCCCGTTATCTTTACATGGGAGGATGAGGGTAGAGATCTCTCATGAGCGCAAAAGCGGATACCAAGGTGGCCCCGATGACCAAATCTGAATTGATCGACCGTGTTTGTGAACAGCTGGACTACTTGACCCGGAAAGACGCCGAAGTGGCGGTGAACACGCTTTTTGACTATCTTGGGGAGCAAATCGCCAGCGGCCGCCGAATTGAATTGCGTGGCTTCGGCAGCTTCGGTACAAAGAGTCGGGCGGCCCGGCGGGGCCGGAATCCGAAGACCGGGGAGACCGTGGAGGTCCCTCCCAAGCAGGTACCGTTCTTCAGAGCGGGCAAGAGCCTACGAGAGCAAGTGGACCAGGGCTGAAAACCGACGTGGCAATCCGCGGGCGTCCCCCTCAGCTTCTTCGTGCGCCATGGCGTTCCTCTTACGTACGCGGGGAAACCACGGAGCGTCATGCGGAGACCTGCGGCCTTTGCGCCCTGGCTGGTGCGGACCCCTCGGAGTTCCGGGCTTACGGTCTGCTCGGAATCGGTGAGCACAGCCTGGTGGCTCTGAATCGCTATCCCTATCAGGCCGGACATCTGCTGATTCTGCCTCGGGGCCATATCGGACGCATCCAGGATCTGCCTGAGGCCTGCCGTAAGGAGATGGACGGCTGGATGGTGAAGGCCATGAATGCCCTCGAGGATGGTATGGGGAGTCAGGGCATCAATATCGGCCTCAACCAGGGGAAAGCAGCGGGGGCCGGCATCGCCGAGCATCTCCACTGGCATCTGGTGCCCAGATGGGAGGGAGATCACAATTTTATGCCCGTCCTCGGAGAGACCTTCGTTCTCCCCGAGGACCCCATGCATACCTTCGATTGCCTGATCCAGTGGTTCCTGCCGGAAGAGGAGGATTCGTGAAACGAACCTTGAGCGCCTTGCTTTTCCTGGTGGTTTTTCTGATCGGGGTGAGCTTTGCCCTGAAGAACCCCCAAGGGGTCCAGATTCACTACTATTTCGGAATCGATCTGGGGCCGTTCCCGGTTAGCTTGGTGGTGATCGTGGTCCTTTTGATGGGCGTCCTGCTGGGCGGGCTGGTGGCCAGCTTTCCCCTGATGAGCCGGCATCGCGAAGTTCGGCGGATCAGGCGCCGTATGGAGGATATGGAACAGGAGCTGGGCCGGCTGCGAAAGCTGCCGCTCAAGGACGAGCCCTAAGATGCCCGAATATTGGACCGGCGGCCTGCTGCTCCTGGCCGTCGGAATCGGTTATGTCTGGGGCCGGTGGCGGACGGTGGACCCCTCCCCGGAAGACCGTTCGGACGGAAGCTCCCCGTCCTATTTCCAGGGGCTGTACCACCTGCTCAACGAGCAGCCCGACCAAGCCATCGAGGCTTTCCTCGACGTAGCCCGGGTCGAGCCCGAGACGGTGGATGCCCATTTGGCGCTCGGCAACCTGTTCCGGCGGCGAGGCGAGGTGGATCGCGCTCTGCGGATTCACCAGAACCTGATCGCCCGGCCCAATCTCGGCCGGGATCAGCGCGATCACGCCATGTACCAGCTGGGTCTCGATTACCAGAAGGCGGGACTTCTGGATCGGGCGCGCCAGGTGTTCACCGAGCTTGTGGAGCGCAACCGACAATACGCGCCGGCCGTCCAGTCCATGGTGGAGATCACCGAGCAGGAGCGAGAATGGACGGAGGCCCTGGAATGGCGCAAGCAGCTGGCCCGGATCCATGGTCAGGGCGACCCCGTCGCCGAGAGCCTCATCCATTGCGAAATGGCGGCGGAGGCGCTGGCGCGCAACGATCTGTCCCGGGCCCAGCAGTCCATCCGGCGTGCCTATTCCGTGGACAATACCTGCGTGCGCGTCAGCACCCTTGCCGGGCAGCTTCACACGCTGAAGGGCAATGACCGCAAAGCGGTGCGCGAGTGGGAGCGTATCGTTCGTCAGCAGCCGCAGCACTTGGTGCTGGTGCTCGATGAGCTGGTTGCCGCCTATCACCGCCTCGGCGAGGCGGAAGCCCTGAAGGGATTCCTGCGCGAGACCCTCCAGGCCGCCGAACATCCCTCCCTGTTCGCGGCGCTGACCATCCATCTGGCCCGGGAGGTGGGCGCCGAAGAGGCCTTGCGCTACGTATCCGAGGGTCTCACGCGGCATCCCAATAGTGCCGAGCTGGTCAATTCCTTCGTGGGCATGTGGAAGGACCAGCACGAAGCGGAGGCCGAATGTGACGAGATCCTGGAAGTGATCCAGCCCTACCTGGAGCAGGCCCGTGCCCGGCAGTCCCGTTTCGTCTGCACCAACTGTGGCTTCAAGAGTGCCTATATGCAGTGGAAATGCCCGCAATGCCGCCAGTGGGGAACCCTGGAGCTGCAGGCCGCCTGAAAGGTGGATAGCGCGGCTTGATGCCCCATCCGGGGTGGAAGTACCAACAGGCTGACGTGGCGGGGCCCTGAAAGGGCCCCGTCTTCCGTCGGAGCCGGGCTTGATCGGCCCAGGCGAGAGACCATTTTTCCGGAGGGGTGGGGAAGGGAATGACGGAAGCGCGGAGCGAACGGGTAATCACGGCCCTGGATGCCGAGGATTGGGCCTCGGCCAGCACCCTGCTGGAACGTCTACCGATGGAGAATCATCGGGTCAAGGTGGGCAAACAGCTATTCACCCGCTCGGGCCCTTGCGTGGTGGAGGAGCTGCACGCCCGGGGCAGCGAGGTCTTCCTGGATCTGAAATTCCACGATATTCCGAATACGGTTGCGGGTGCCGTGCAGGCTGCCGCGGAGCTCGGCGTATGGATGGTCAATGTCCACGCCAGCGGCGGACCCCGGATGATGGAAGCGGCACGCCGGGCCGTGGAAGGCGGCGGCTCGCGGCCCTGGCTCATCGCGGTTACAGTGCTGACTAGCATGGATGCCCGGGAGCTGCATTCGGTGGGCGTGGCGGCGGAGCCGGAAGAGCAGGTTTTGCGGCTGGCCCGTCTGGCCAGGGAATCCGGAATGGATGGGGTCGTCGCCAGTCCAGCCGAGGTGCCGCTGCTGCGCAGGGAGCTCGGCCCGGATTTCCTGCTGGTTACTCCGGGAGTGCGTCCCGCCGGCTCCGGCACCGACGACCAGCGTCGTTCTGCCACACCCGGTCAGGCCGTCGCCGATGGCTCCGATTACCTGGTAATCGGGCGGCCCCTGACCCGGGCCGAAGACCCCCGGTCGGCCTGGGAAGCGATAATCCGGGAAATGTCCATGGCCGATGATTCCGCCTGACCAGAGAACCACCCCGAGGAGACCCAGACACACCATGGCCCCCGAATCGCAAGAAGCGTATCTGGATTTGTACCGCGACAGCGGCGCGCTGCTGGAAGGACACTTCCTGCTTTCCTCCGGACTGCACAGCAACCGGTATCTGCAGTCCGCGCTGGTGCTGCAGGATCCGGAGAAGGCCGAGCGCCTTTGCCGGGCCCTGGCGCAGCAATTGCCGGACGGGATCGAATATGTGGTGGGTCCCGCTCTGGGCGGTGTGGTGGTCGCCTATGAGCTAGCCCGAGCCCTGGGCGCCCTGGCGCAGTTCACCGAGCGCAAGGAGGAGGCCATGACCCTGCGCCGGGGGTTCCAGCTCCCCCAAGGAGCGCGGGTTTTCATCATGGACGACATCCTCACTACCGGCACCTCCATTCGGGAGTGCTACGAGGCCCTCCGCGACAAGGATATCGACCTGGTGGGCTGCGGCTGCCTGGTGGACCGCTCGGACGGCAAGGCCGACGTGGCGGGTCTGCCTCTGCATGCCCTGGTGGGTCTGGAGGTGCAGGCCTGGGAGCCAGCGGACTGCCCAATGTGCGCTGAGGGAATGCCCGTGGAAAAGCCCGGTAGTCGCGGCGCCTGAGCGCACTTTTCCCTCCGGCGGGGAGGTGCCGCGCCTCCCCCGCCTCATGGCTCTTCAATCAGGGCTGCCACCACTTCCGACCATGCCTCGCCGAGATTCTTTCGGTCGTATCCGCCGCCGCCGAGGGCAAGCAGTCCCCCTCGACAGTCCTTGCTACGCTCCAGGAGCCTGCTCGCCGCCCAGCGGTGCGTTTCCGGGGTGAATGCCAGGCCGGCCAGCGGATCGCCGGCCATGCTGTCCGCCCCGCACTGCAGGATGATGAATTCGGGCCGCGCCCGGTCCAGGTGTGCCTCCACGCGCTCCCAGGCCGAGTAGAAGGCCGTTGTATCGGCTCCGGGGGGCTGGGGCAGATTCAACTTGGTGCCCACGGCCTCTCCCTGGCCTTCTTCCGATGCATCCCCCGTCCCCGGAAACAGGCTTCGGCCGTCCTGATGAATATCCGCGATCCATACGGCGGGATCCGCCTCGAATGCGTAATACACCCCGTCCCCGTGGTGTGCATCGATGTCCACGTAGGCGATGCGCGTGCAGCCATGAACCGTTTTCAGGGTTTCAATGACCACCCCGCAGTCATTGAGGACGCAGAAACCGGACGCCCGGTGCCGTCGGGCGTGGTGGAGACCTCCGATGGGAACGAGGGCGGAGGGGCAGTCCCCGGCCAGGAGCCGTTCCGCCGCATCCACCGCCGTTCCCACCACCACTGAAGCGGCCTCGAAAATCCCGGGCTCCGCCGGGGTGTCCCCGAAATCCAAGGTACCCCGGCCCCTTTCCGAAAGGGCACGGACCTGATCCACATATTCGGCTGTGTGGAAGCGTTCAATAAGGGTCTGGTCACCCCGTACCGGCGTACATATACGGACCCGGGCATCGAGCCCCTTTTCATTCAATCGTTTTTGGAATGCCTCCATGCGGTCCGGCCCGAAGGGATGTCCGCCGCTGAAGCCATAGGCGCCCAGGGTGGGACCGAGGTACAGGCACGGGGCATGGGATTCGGCAGTGGGGCCCATCATGGGTGCTACCTCTAAAGTGCTAGGGGGTCTTCTGCATAGAGAGCAGCTCAGTGAGCCCCGTGGCACCGGGGCTACAAATCAGGAAAAGTAAAAATTTAAATCTATAAACAAATTTTAAAATAGTATTGTTGTAATATTGCCCCTCTTTTTCATTTGACAGGATTTGTTTTCAGTGGCGAACTGCCTTTATGGAATGACCTTGATCTCAGTCAAGGCTATGGGAAGGAGGCTCTGTCGTGAAGCTAAAACAAATCCTCAATGTTCCTGGGGTAGTAGGGGTTTTGACCTTTTCTCCGAAAGGGGAGCTGAATGATTACCGGGGGAACATTACGGCGGATCAGGCCCGAATGGCGGCTCACATGTGCTACTCCAACTCTTCGCTAATGCAGATGCAGGGTCGGTTGTTCTCGGATTACTCTCGCCAGCCCGAATGGAAGAATTTCGAGAGCTGGGCGATGTTCGGACCCGAGCTGGGAATCTATGTATCCGGGGATACCGCGTGCTTCCTGAACCGGAGCGAAGCCTCTTTCAATCAGGTCTCTCAGGTCGTGAACAGTCTGGCGCATCCTTTGGAGAAATAGGCTTGCCCGGCTTTGGACCAAGTTCGGTGTAAGAAAGGGATCACGAGATGGCAAATTTGGATCAATTGATGGAGCTGCCCGGCGCCATCGCCTCCATCGAATTCAATAGCGACGGTGAGCTGAAGGATTTTCGGGGGGACCTGACGGATGATCTGGCCGCCATGGCGGCCCAGATGTGCGCCGCCAACATGGGCATTTTCCGCATGCAGGCGGACGGCTGGGGGCGCTTGACAGGCCAGACAGGCTTCCTCCCGGAAAAGGGGTTTGCCTTCATGGGCCTCGACTACGCCGTCGCCTCCTATGAGAATCAGGCGGTCTTCCTCCGGAAAAACGATGCCGATTACGACCGGGCCTTCCAGGTAATGGCTGACTGATTTCCCGGACGGTGATGCCGAAACGGAAGGAGACCCGGCAATGGCACGACTCGATGATATCTTGCAGGTTCCGGGGACGGTCGCCGCTATCCGTTTCCTGGATGACGGCTCCCTCGCCGAGCAGGTCGGGGATATCTCCGCGGCCCACGCGGATCTGGCCTCGGATATGTGCGATGCCACAAACCACATGATGCAGCAGGAGGCCGACCTGTTCTCCGCCTATTCCGGCATGCGCGGCTGGACGCCCCCGGAAGGCTGGGTGATGTATGGCCAGGAATACAGTATCTGGGCCCTGGGCAAGATCGCCTGTATCGTGAGAACCACTGAAGTATCCCATAACGATCTTTACCGGGCACTGGCCCGTTTGGCCCATTTCTGATGCCGAATACCGGGCGGATACCCTGGACAGCGTCCTTAGAAGGAAGCGCTTTACCGATGGCATGGCGCTATTCGGTTCCGGTTGTTTCCGCCCGGTAACGTCCCGCGGAGAACAGATGGCCGATGCGCTCAGCCACGGGGTAGGTGGTAAGGTCCCAGGGCGGCAGCGGTATGTCCGTATGGGCCTGCTCGGTCCACTCCAGCCGACGCTCCAAGAGCATCTTCCCCCGCGAATCTTCTAGCCGTATGTCCAGGACCAGGGTGAGGTAGTAGGTAATATCGGGATCGGTGGGGCCCACGTCCCATTGGTGACTATCGAGCCGGCAATGCCGCACGATCACCTCCAGGGTGCCGGTCCCCGGCCGTTCCGTGCCATCCCGCGGAGGCAGGAGGCCGACGGCTCCGAGGCGTTCCTGTAGCACCTGCCGCAAATGCTCTTGGAGATCACCGGGCACCTCCCGGCAATAGGCGCGCGCGTCGCCCCCATCGGCCGCCGTTCCCTGGGAGAGGGACAGTAATCGGAGGCGGTCAAAGGGTAGGGTGGTCTGAAGTGGACCCCAAAAACTGGACAGGGGTAGAAGTAAACGGCTGAGGGGGTATGCTCAGGCTCAGAAAGGAGCCT